>JAGVFV010000015.1 GCA_020057445.1 archaeon
ATGATGGAACCTGTCCTCCTCTGCATACTCTTGGAGATGGAGAAAAGAATGGAGGCGCTGGAGAAACATGCTGTAACGAGGAGCGGATTAGAATGATAAATATGCTTCCATCAAGCGTTCGAGCTGTCCTTTTTCCTGGACAACTATTTCTGCGAGTCGGGGATTCACGACACTAAGGGTGGTGAATTCATCGTGCAGTTTGATGCTGTATTGAGCCGGGTCGTCCATGCCACTGATGGATTCTACTGCCGCTTCATGTTGTTGGAGATATTCAAGAAGGCGATCTACTTCATTTTCTCGCATGCGGTAAAGGATGCCTGCTCGTAGCATAAGCTGAGGGAATCGGCAGAACTTTAAGAAGTTTATGGTAACGCGGCTGAATTAACTATAGTAAGACTTTTATAGGCGCTGAAGGTACTGAAAGGAATGTCCCACCTGAACATCGAGATCAAGGCACGATGCAATGATCCTGCCGCGATCAGGCGCATCCTCCACGAACGCGGCGCTGACTTCATGGGACTCGACCATCAGATCGACACCTATTTCCAAGTTCCCCGCGGCAGGCTGAAGCTTCGCGAAGGAGACATCGAGAACAGTCTCATCTCCTATTCCCGCGAAGACCAGAAAGGACCGAAGAAATCACACGTCTCACTCTACCCTGTCAAGGACGGCCCTGCGATGAGAGACCTCCTTTCCAGAGCGCTAGATATCCTTGTCGTCGTGGACAAGCAACGGGAGATCTATTTCATAGACAATGTCAAGTTCCACATCGACGCTGTCAAGGACCTTGGATCATTCGTGGAGATAGAAGCGATCGACCGCGAGGGAACACTTGGAGAATCATTCCTCCACATGCAATGCGAAAAATACACCGCCCTCTTCGGCATCAGGGACGAAGACCGCGTGGCAGAGTCATACAGCGATCTTCTCAATTCTCATGATCATCATGGCCCTTGAATACATCCAGCCTGTAGTTCCTGATAAACTCGATGAAGCGTTTCTTCCTCGAGTCTGCTGTCGCAGTCGGCGCTTTCCGGTGGCCATAGCAATCACCGACGAAAATACCTTCCCTGAGCATCAGCGCAACTGACCCTGGCGAATGGCCCTTCATCAGGAAATAGCCGCCGCCATTGCTCGTGATATCCTTGAGAGTCCTATTTCCTCCTGTGATTTCAGGCAGAGCATCTTCAAGAGGCAATAACCTGACCTTTCCTCCATTCATGCGATCGATGAAGACCTGGCCGCTTGCCCCTTCACCCGTGCCATTTCTCGCATACGACAGCCACACCTCCTTTCCAGGATGCTTTGCGTAGGAATCGATGCTCTCCTTTGCCGCAAAGACCTGCGCCCTTGGAAAGAGCGACGGGTCGCCGACATGGTCAAAATGCAGGTGGGTCAAGAAAATACGCCGTATAGTCTTTGGATAGATGCCTCGCCCGACCAGAAGGTCATGAATCTCCCCTGTATATTTCGGATTCCCGAGATCGACGAGCGTGTCTCCTTCCACCAAATACACTTTTGAACAAAGATCACCTCCCTGAGGAGAAAACGTGAGCATCTCTGCTCTTTCTTCGACACTGAACACGCCCATTCCCCTCATCCTGTTGACAGATGGTATTAAAATGTTGCGGCAAAGGACAACCTTTCCAAAAAATCTATTTTAACTACAATTAAGTAGTAATAATGGAAAGATTTAAAAAGGAAGTGCCTTTTTCAACAGTTCAACACATAAATGAGATTAAGGAATACACCTAGATAGAACCAGCAAACAAAGAGAGAACGATACCATGGACACAGACGAATTAATCACTTTCATAAGAAATATCAGCATCCAAGCACTTAGAAAAGAACCATATAATGCAAGGATCCAAGGAGGACTGCCCCTCTTTGAGCAGAATCATCCCTTTGACCCTGAATCCCTTGAGATACTGAGCACCTTCTTCCAAGACAGGCCAGAACATGCGAAAGACATGAAAAAGCTCCTTGGCGACCAAGGCCTGCTCAGGGAAACGATCCGATCCTGGTACTCTGCCCTTCCCCCTCCTTCAAAGATCGAAGAGGCGCAGGCACACATCCGCGGAAGCGTCGTCCACCACGGACAGCACACGTCTGCACATTATCCCAACGGAAGATACGTCTACGAAGCATTAAGCATCCTTGAGTCCATCTCACTTGGAACACCTCTTCCGGAATTCAAGGCGCTTCCTTACATGCGAGATCCCGCTGATCGTGCAGGACTCAGCAGGGACGTCTTGCGTGTCGAAGCACCCACTCTCATTTTAAAGGGCATAGCAGGATCCAACATCTTCTATACTGGAGAAGAGAAAGAGCAGGAAGGACTTCGCTACTTTTCCATTTCACGAGACGTCTCAACACCCATTCTTTCACTTGCCACTGTGGCAATCCATATCCCTCTCAATCTCTCAGGTGAAGAAGATCCTGTCTATGTCCGTACACATGCAGTCGCCTATGATGCGGCAGTCAAAAGCGCCCTTCTCGACACTCTTGGAGAAGCAGAAAACCCCTTATCAGG
>JAGVFV010000157.1 GCA_020057445.1 archaeon
CGGAAGCGACTGCGACGACTGCGCAACAGGAGAAGCTGACTGCGATCGAGACCGGCCGTACCGACGTGATGAAGGCGAAGTACGAAGCCTTGAAGGTCAAGGAGAAGTCGGTTGAGGAGGCGAGGAAGGATAGTACTGTCATGGTGACGAACGCCTCGCAGGAGCTGGAGGTCTCGAAGGCATTGTATTCGCAGTCCAAGGATGAGGCAGACGGCCAGATCGCTGAGGCGGAAGGTGCTGCGGCACGCCGTGCGGCGAACAAGTCGGCTGACAACGCACTGCTCGCACGTGTGGAAGCGTACAAGGAGATCATGGGGTTCTACGAATCAGCATGGGCAAAGGTCCCGTGGGACCAGTGGGAGTATGCTCCTGAGAGCACTGCCATGACCGCTGAGGGAATCCCTTACGTGTACGCGACGATGCTTCGCACTGCAGCACTCGTCCAGAAAGACCTCAACCTGGACCTCGGGTTCTAACCTGGACTTGAAGAAAGGAAAATTGAAAAATGACCACGCTCGAAAAGAAACCCGCAAATCCTGCAGTGAAGGTGCTCGGGATCATGGCAGGGATCATCGCGGTGCTGATGCTCATCTTCTCCGCCGCGCTCTTTGAGAACAACCACGCAGACCAGATCAAGGTCCTGCAGCTGCCAAGCGGCGCCCTCTCCGTCCACTTCGATCCGGGGATCTTCTGGCAGGGGTTTGGCAAGGTCACCACATACCTCAAGTCGGATGTCTTGTTCTTCAGCTCTGCTGATGATGAAGGCGCCGAGCAGGATGCGCCTATCCAGGTCAGGTTCAGGGATGGAGGTGTTGCGAACATCGAAGGAAGCGCCAGGTACATCCTGCCGTACCCGTCGAAGGATACTGGCCTTGACAAGGCGAAAGCTACAGCGTACATCCTGAAACTGCACCAGAACTATCGAGGCCAGGCGAACTTCCGCGACCGTGCGATCTACCGTCTCCAGACTGAAGCTGTCCAGCAGACAGCGAAGTTCTTCACGACGGAAGAGTCTTACACCACAAGGAAGACAGAGTATCAGGATTTGGTGCGTGACCAGCTGGAGCTTGGCGTGTACCTGGTGGACGAGGTCCCTGACACGCTTGTCCTTGCGGGCGGTGAGAAGCGCATCGCGACGAGGAACGTCATCCGGTACGACATGAAGGATGGAGCGAATGTCCCGCAGAGAAAGCCAAATCCCCTGCAGGAGATGAAAGTCACGATCACCAACGTGACCATCTATGATCCTGACTTCAACGTGAACAATGATGCCCAGGGCATCATTAAGCAGATCGCTGCCAAGTTCGACCAGAAGATGCAGAAGTACATCTCTGCGTCGAAGGGCGCTCTTGCCCAGCAGAACCAGATCACGGAAAAGGCGAAGGGTGAGCGTGAGGTGGAGGTGAACAGGTATACCCAGCTGACGACAAACATCACTGAAGAGGTGAATGCCGAACGGGAGCTTTCGGTCAACTCCATCCTTGCGCATGCGCGCGCGGATACGGCTGCAATCTACAAGCAGGCTGCGACCTGGCGAGGAAAAGCCGAGCGTGAGATCGGCCGCGGTGAGTCGCGCGTCCGTTCGCTCTACATGTCTGCGGACAAGGGCTTGGAGATGAGGCTTGAGGCCATAGTCGAGAAGCATCGTGTCCTTGCTGCGGCAGTCGGATCCGGCCAGCCTCTCATGCCTCCGTACATCGTCGGAAAGGGAGGCGTAGGAACAGCGTTTGACGCAATGGGCATCGATGCTGTCAGGAGGATCACCGCTCCTGATGGCGAGAAGAAGCCGTAAGCAACCTGCAACGGCTCACGCCTGCAATCTGAAACAAGGGAAGCGGGAAAGACAAAAAAATGTCTTCCCGTTTCCCAGAAGGAGTGAAGTATGCCAATCCCATCCCATATTTCCTTTGATTTCGAGGCATGGAATCAGAGGAGAAAGACATTCAAGGTCATCGCGTGGGTCCTGCTCGGGATCTGCCTCCTCGCGATCATCGACATCCCGTTCCCGCCACTCCAACCGAGGATATCCATCTACATCCTGATCCTGCTTTCGATCCCTACGCTGATCTGCTCGTACATCGCGTTCGGAAGTCCGAGCACACGGATGATCATGCAGATCAGCGAAAATAACCACCAAGGGTATCTCACCCACGCGCTCATCCTGCATTATCTCGATGTGAGCCCGAAGTCGATCGAGAAGATGCTGCAGCAGTACTGGAACGCAGGGTATGTGAAAGTCGTCAGCAAGGTAGAGCAGCAGACTCCCATCTCGCAGATGGTCTTCAAGTGGATCGGCGTCGTCGGAAGGAGGCCTGCAGGAACTCCCGCTCAGACAACGGCTGACCTTGCTGCTAACCCCGAGATGGACGCTGACGCGATCACGCGTGCCCTTCTCGAAGGTACGCTGGATCTCACTGGGGGTCTTCCTGGAGGAAGGAACTAATGCCGCAAGAACAACAGCAACCAAGACGTGCGACGCCAGGTACCAGGACCGAAGGGTACCCTTGCGAGTGCTGCACACCGCCAAACATTCTGCACCTGCGTCCGGATCTCGGGATGTCAGGCGCTGTTCCACGGTGGGCGTTCTGCATCGTCCACACGCCGCTCCCTTCGGTGCATGAGTGGGATGCCGCCCAGGGCAAGTATGTGCTCCGGGCTGACTTCTCGCAGAGCGCGCGCGGAGAGATCGTCGACGGCAAGGGAACTGTCGTGAGTGAGCGCGAGATCACTCCTGACAGTGTCTTCCAGATGGATGAGGGACAGGGCACAGGCGGTGCTGCTCCTCAGACCATCCGACGCGTGGACTTATCTGAGGATCAGTACTACAGATGATGCAGGCCAAGAACATAGGAGGCAGGATCGTCTCGTGGGAGGTCGACACGAACACGATCCGCCTCCTCATCCCTTGGGCTGCACGGCGTCCGGAACGTTTGGCACTTGAGTTGCAGGGGATGGCCTTGCCTGTGTTTCAGACACACCTCGCCATCCTCTACGACGAGGAGACGCATTCCGGAGGGAAAGAGTGCCCTGCATGTCATGAAGTCTTGGTGTTCTGGGAAGGTATTCGGTGTCCAAGATGTCTTAGGACAGTCCCTGCTTCACGAGGACTTCTTGCGTATGTGGGTCGCTTGCCGACGCCGGTAGGGAGGATGGAAGGAGACGGGCCAAGGGGACGGCCGAGCTTCAAGCATATGTACCGAAGGCTTCTTGCAGGGGGACAGCAGGCGCTGTGGGATGCGTATTTCCTGACCGTCGGAAATCAGGTCTATTTCGCGCCTCCTGTTCTATCTGTCCTACCTGACAATTGTCCTCATGCGCAGCCGAGCATACTCTTCTGGGACTCATACTTCGAGGTCCTCGGAATCCCCCGAGAGCATGCGTACACGAGGGGAGGTCTTGAACGGGCGAGCTTGTGCATCTATGCGAACTGGCATCAGGACACGCTTGCAGTCGTCCTGCAGCAGAGGATCATCCCGCGCATCATCATCGACCTGTGTCTCGCAGACCTCGCGGCTGTGGGACAATTATACGCTGCTCTCAGGAGGCTCGGGACTGACATGCACGGTGTCTACAACTACATCGGCAAGCCTCGGCTGTCTCAGGCGTTCAAGCAGGTGTACGATCAGTATGTGACGATCGACTAGGGGAGGAAGGGAAGGGCATTGGACATCAGCAGCGCTTAACCCTTCCTCCTTGGAGGAACCATGCACATCTACTTTGTACGTGATGCCTTCGAGCGCGCGGTACAGGAAGCGGAGAGGCATTACAGGCAAGGGACGGATGAGACTGGTCTCCCCAGGGAGTCGGTCGCATATCCGTTGTCCTTCATCGTGTTCGATCAGGGTCCATTCCATCCGATCACACTATCCGATATCTCCCTCTTCGTCGTCACGCATGCCGTTATCCCTCCGCGACGCTTCCAGGATTACGGCAGCGGGCATGCCCGTTTCAAAGGCGACGTGAAAGAGATGAATGAGGTATTCAACCGGATGTTGGAGGCGTACATCGACCGTCATCCTCGTCTCGACGTGCATTCGAAGATGCATGCTCATCCGTTTCCAGGAGGAGACCATATCTCAGGGGGCGACCGGAAGCATCTCATCGATTCAGATGGTGCGAAGGCATGGAGGAAAGGTCAGGGGCTTTCGACTATCATCCTGCATGTGATGACACGGGAAGAGATTCAGGGGAAGGGTTTGTGGACGATCCACAACTTCGGCCTTGACGATAACGACAGAATCGTCCGGCTGCCGGAGACTGAGATCATATCCCGCAAGCATAGACTCGCGCGTTTGGCGCTGTCTGCCGCATTTCCGCAGGCCTTTCCCCTCCTTGAGGACGGTTGGGCGAAGGAGCTTCACAGAGCGCACATCCCGTTCAAGAGAAAGGCAGTCCTTCGCGGATGGGTCATGTATCGGATCTGGATTGGTGACGGGATGATGGCGTTCATCGCCTTGAATCCTTCATTCCCGGACGAACGAAAGACATTGATCCGTCTTTGCAGGGGATCGAGTTTTGCTGAAATCCTTGCGCCGGAGTGGTGGGGACCTGACCTTTCCCTGCTTCGGCTGGTGGATTTCCTTAAGGAGAAGTAGATGGATACATTCATGTCCCGGATCCTGCCTGTCGTGGGGACGACGTTCACGACGAAGCGTGTCGCGTTCTTCGGCGTGCACCATACGGCGCTCGTGATGGACGCATTCGCCCGCTGCGGCACCCGCAGGCAGGACATCATGGACGGCAGCATCATCAGCGAAGGGGATAACATCGCGCCACATCTCGGCTCCGAGTTCGTCGGTTCCCCTGCGGCAGTCGCCATGAGCTCTTTCCTGCAGAAGCACCAGGAAGGGGAGGGGGCATGGGATCTCTCGCTCGGGATGACGACGACGGATGCACTGAAAGGCTCGTTAGATGGTGTCGATTTCGTCATCGGAGGAGGGACGCTCGCTGAGCTGATCACTCTAGAGGGCGCAGCCGATCAGATGGACGTCGAGGGAGTGTTCTTCACCATCCTCGACGGAGTCCCCGTGTCGAGCGCTGTTTTCCTCAAGCGCAACGGGGATCTTCCGGTCCGACGATTCCTCGATGCCTCAGGAAAGACCTCAGAGCAGCTGGACGGGAACGATCTCGTGAAGAGGCGTATTGACTGGCTTGACGCGTCTGACCTTGCGATGACCATCGCGAAGGCGAATCTGCTGCAGGATACCTCGTATGCTTGCGACCTGTCGATGGTCGACGAGGGCAGGTCACTCATTCTTAGGGGGACTCCTTCTTGGCCTTGGACTGTCATTCCGCTCGCGCCTGATGATCCAAGGATCGAGGGATTGATGGCGAAGAAGTACGTGCATGTCCCGCATCCTGTCAGTCTCCTTCGGGACGGGCGCGTCCTTCTCATCGGTCTTGGCACAGGAAGCCTTTTTGCAGGCGAGGCGGTCAACTTCTTCAACCATCTCTGCCTCGTGGACTGCAAGGAATACTCGCCCTTCAATCCTGTTCGCCAGCTTCCAGGGACGGCGTCTGTCGGCCATCCGAAGGCGTCATTCCTGCAGAGGCTTCTTGCTCACCGCATCAACCATCACGACGATGAGTGGAAGGAAGAAATCGAGGGATCCACCGGACTGTCTACACTGTCGTGGGGCGAGCGAACGTTGAGCGCTGTCGATCTTGCGGTGGACGACTCGGATGAAGCGCGCGGAAAGCTTGAAAAGGTTATCGATGCGTTCAGGCCGACGATAGCTGTCGTCGCCATGGGACAGACGCAAGGCGAGAATTTCGTCGCGTGCGAGATCCTAAAAAAGAGAGGCATCCCGACAGCCGTCCCTAGCGCATTTCCTTCCGCCACGCACTACCAGATCATCGTGCTCGAGCATAAGGAAGGAGGTCCCTGTTACGAGTGCGTGCACCAGAAGCTGCCTGTCGATCATGGCCCTGGCCCTGCGCTTTCTGCAGAGCAGAGGGAGATGTTCTATGGGGGGACGCAGCCTGCGACGATTTTCGAGACGTGGCCTTCGAGCCATGTGCTCCTTCGGTCAGTCGTGGAGCTCGCGCTTCCTCCTGCAGTTCGAAGTTCATGGTTCTCGAGGTTGCTTGCTGAGGAGCGGATCTCATTGGTAGGCTGTAACATCGCGCAACAGACGGATGGGAACTTCTTGTACGGCTGTGTCCTTCCAGGGCAGGTCGTCAGTTACGGCATCCCTGATATCGTCGGAAGGGATGATATCGATGTGTGTTCCTGCGGTCGACGGAACACGGTGACCATCCGATTGGAGGACTGATGCCAAATTCCTTGGCAGATAGAATTATCGCGGACGCGCAAGCGGTCGGTCGTGCGGCGGGGGTCGAGGCTAGCAGCATGCATCTCCTCTTCGTCCTGGTGCGCGACAATCATGAAGTACGCGGGCTCATCACTCAGATCGCACCTCAGGATGTCCAGAGGAGCCTGTTTTTCCCACAAAGCGTTGCTGAGCTTCCTGCGATCATCCGGATATCGAGGAACGTGGCGAGAGGAGGAATTGTCCAGCCATTGCATCTCTTTGCTGCGATGGTCGGTTCGCAGTGCATGGCAAGACGGTTCCTCATTGCGTACAACATCGACTTGCAGGCGCTGTCTCGTTCGATCTCTGCCCGTCTCGGGGGAAGGATTCCTATCGAGAACCGCCCGGCAGGGACGATGCATGGCGCACGTGAGACACCAGAGACACCGCTTGCGAAGTTCACGAGGGACATTACGCAACTTGCGCGTGAAGGACGCCTTTCGAAGGTCGTGGGACGGGACGATGAGGTCGCGAGGGTCACTTCGATCCTGAAGAAGAAGGGAAAGAACAATCCTGTGCTCATCGGTGAGGCAGGTGTTGGTAAGACCGCGATTGTCGAGGCGCTCGCGCAGCGAATCATCGACGGCACAGCTGACGCATTCCTCTTGGGGAAGAGGGTGCTTGCGCTCGACCTTTCTTCTATTGTCGCAGGGACAGAGTTTCGGGGGGCGTTCGAAACCCGGATGCAGGAACTGCTACAAGAGATGGAGGCTGCGACAGACTGCATCGTTTTCATTGATGAATTGCACATGATCGTCGGCGCAGGAGGGAACGAAGGAGGGATGGATGTTGCAAACATCATCAAGCCTGCGCTCGCCCGAGGGACGCTTCGGTGCATCGGAGCGACAACGCTCGACGAGTACCGCAAGATCGAGAAGGACACTGCCCTTGAGAGGAGGTTCCAGCCTGTCCGCGTGGATGCTCCTGACTCGTCGGAGACATTGGAGATCCTGGAAGGGTGCAAGGCCGCTTTCGAGACGCACCATCATGTGGTCTATACAGAGGAAGCGTTGAAAGCGGCGGTCGCGCTTTCGGACAGGTACATCCATGAGAGGAATCAGCCTGACAAGGCGATCGATCTCATCGACGAGGCTGGTGCGACTGCGGTGCGCGGGGAAGGGCAGGTCGAGATCACAGAAGGTGACATCGCGCGGGTTGTCAAGTCGTGGACAGGTATCCCTGTCGAGGAGACGGAGACCATCGACCTGGGACTGATCAGGGCTGGCCTGCTTGCGAGGATCATCGGCCAGGATGCTGCGGTGAATCGGGTCGTCGATGCTCTCGGGACGATACGGGAGGGGACGCGGCCAAAGGGCGGTTTCCTATTCCTCGGACCCACCGGCGTCGGCAAGACCGAGCTTGCGAAAGTCCTTGCGAAAGTCCTCTTCGGGACTGATGAGGCGCTTATCCGGCTTGACATGAGCGAGTTCCAGGAGAAGTTCTCGGCGACGAGGCTCGTCGGCTCGCCTCCTGGCTATGTCGGGTATGATGAGGCAGGACAGCTGACCGAGGCTGTGCGAAGGAAGCCGTACTCAGTGGTCCTTCTGGATGAGATCGAGAAGGCGCATCCTGACGTGTACAACTATCTCCTGCAGATCCTTGAGGATGGTCGCCTTACTGACGGACAAGGAAGGACAGTGAACTTCACGAACACAGTCGTCATCATGACGAGCAACATCATCACGCCCGCTTCGAGCCCGGCGATCGGCTTTGACCAAAAGCAGATTGAGACTGAACAGCAGAAGATCGTCAGGGGATTGAAGGCTGCGGGTTTCCGAAGCGAGTTCATCAACAGGGTCGATCCGATCCTGTTTCATGATCTCAAGTCAGAACACCTTGAGGCAATCCTTGACATCCTCATCAGCGATGCGTGCGCTTTGATCGCGAAGAGGAAGCGGACGCTTCGGGTCGACGCTTCGGCAAGGGCTTTCCTCCTAGGCAAGGGATACAACCCTGCGTTCGGGGCAAGGCCGCTACGCCGTGCAGTGGAGGACTACATCCTGACTGCGCTCGGAAGCAAGCTCGCTTCGTTCCCTGAAGACTCGTCTATCGTCGCGAGGATGGTGGATGATGCGATCATCTTTGAAAGGGATGGTGATTGAGGAAACAGCGGGAGCCCGCGGGGATGGTGCGGTTGTGTGGTGCGGTGTTCCTCGCGGGCTCTCGTTGTACGCTGTCATGATTTGGTCACGGTGAAGGTCTGGAAGAATGGAGGTGGTCTTGTTGATGCTGAACCTTTGATGAGCTCTGCTGCCACTTCGAGCAATCACATGAAAGAGAGGTGATAGTTCATGCGAAAGGACACGCTCTCAGGCATCGTCCTTGTCGGGCTTCCGGTGCTGTTCTTCGCAGGGATCCTTGCGATCATGATCGTCTTTCCGCGTGTCGGGATCGGTTTCAAGGACAACGTGTTTCTCTACGTCGGTGCGACCGTCGGGTTGTACCTGGTGTGCAGCTTCCCCTTGAAGAAGGTCTTCCTCAAGTCGTGGAAGGGTGCGTTCCTGATGAGCGGGATCGCTCTTGTCTTCGGGTGCTTGAGCGCAGGTCTTCTCACCCTGTGCATCACCGAGGAGGCATGCGCTGCGTACAATGAGGTTGAAGGCATCACTGGCGATGGAGGCTGACAGGTCGGAGTGCAGATGAACACCAGATAACCAGATGACGTGCGCCTGCAGGCAAGGAAGTGGCAACCCCAAATAGGGATCCCGATGCTTGCAGGCGCACGTGAATTGGAGGAAGCGATGAAAGTATTTCTGTCTGAGGCGTTGAGTACAATCCTTCTTGCGGCAATCACTGTCGGCGTGTTCCTTGCCGAGCGGTCCTTCCTGAAGGGAGTCGTCGGGGAGCCTGGGCTTCTTGCTTGCTTTCTCACGCCGGTCACGATCTTCCTCTGCGTCCTTGTCATCCTTCGCCTTGCTGCGAAGAAGAACGGGACCCTCTGGATGAAAAAGTCCTCAAGGATAGGGACTGCGGTCGGGTGGTTTGGCGAATTCGAGAGCAAGAAGATCCTGGCTTTGAGCAGGGATATCACGTCGACCTTCCTTCTGTGTACTGTCCTCCTCGCAGGCGTCATTTGCGTCCCGTACTTCTTCTATCTGATGATGGGATCGAAGGTGGTTCTGGGATGCTTGGCAGCCGCAGGAGCGATCTTCGCGCTTGCCTTCTTCGTCAAGATGATGGTCCGGTTGTTCGACAGCGCCTGGTTCAGGACGAAGGTGCAGCCTGCGTTCGCGAGGATCAATCCCGACATCCAGCTCAAAGAGTGAGGTGTGCTCCAGCCACGAACTCGAAAGTGAATGTCGACAGCATGGGATAGAGAAGTGAAGAGTAGCTCCGTAGCTCAACAGGGCAAAGCAGCCGGTCTAACAGCCAGGTTATTGGTTCGACTCCAAGCGGAGCAAAGGGGCGCATAATTCCTGGTCGGACGATGCCAGGAAGACGGATAGTGAAGACAACGCTTTCACGGAGTGAGAGCGTCTAACACCTGCAGGAGGGGCAGGAATCGGTTTTTTGTGGATGCAAGTGTTCAGCGATGCTGGACAGATATGAATGCCACATTTTGCACAAGTGCACGGAGGTGGATCAATGAGAAAGATCCTGATTCTCGCAGTGATTCTTGTCGTCCCTGCTGTCGCTTTGGCATGGACCATGGGACTGCAAGGCATGAAATGGCCGTCTGACGCAGGCATGAAGGACCTCTACTTCGGCCACGAGGCGGTCCAGGACATGGGACGAGTCGATGTTGAGCATCTGTGTGAGGACGTGTCGAATGCGTGGACAGACCAGCTGTACGCGGGTCCTGTCTTCAATCTCATCGAGCAAGGAGACGGATTCCAGTATGACGGCAGGGACCCTGACGGGTATTCCACGTTGTGCTGGCGCGTCGACGATGGGACGTGCGCTGTCGGGCACGCATATCAGCATTGGGATCTCGCAAGGAAGGCGCCTTGGAGTATTGCGGAGATCGATCTTCAACTCCTTGAGGGCGGAACTGCCTGCGGCGGATACTATTGCTGGTTCGACTGTTCGACTCCTGGAGATTTCTGTGCCGACGAAGATCTGAGCTTTGACGCCCGGAATGTGTTGACGCACGAATGGGGCCATGCTGCTGCAGGTTTTGATCACTTCTCCCCGAAGAATCACGACCTGTCCTGCATGTACCATATAGTCGACGGGTGCTGCAGGACATTTCCTATGGGATCAGTGGACATTGAACTTGCCAACTGGGCCTATGGATTTGGGGATCGCGACGAGCCGGTGAACGACTATCTCGATACTGCGACAGATCTTGGCAGCCTCTTGGATGATGGCCAGGTAGGGAACAACTTCGCTGACAAGCTGATCGGGTATGTGGACGTCGACATCTTCGAGTTCTATTGCACCTTGGGGTCAGACCATCAGCTCGACGGTTTGGTGAATCCGAATGAGAATACCGAATCTCGCTTTGGCGCGCAGGTGTTCTTTGAGGAGACTTCGCAAGGGACATTCACAAGCTCAGCTCCTGGTGGGGAAGTGTATTTCCAGCTTCCTGCACGGGTGGGAAACTGGCAAGTGAGGGTATTTACGACAAACTACTATGCTGCCCCGTACCCGTACTTGTTCCTCGCCCAGGCGTTTCGCGCTGTCTGCACCGCGGATACGCCAAATGATGGACCGCTGTCCTTCCAGTTCAACACGATGACCAAGCTCGCTTGGGGAACGGCACTGAATTCGGGAGGACGCTTGCAGCTCTTTGACGTCGGAAGTCGCATCCTCTGGGAACGCGGCCTTCCATCTGGAGAGAGTTGGTCTGAGCGTATCGAGCAAGATCTTGCATCTGGCGTGTACTTCGTCCGTCTTGTCGACGGAGGAAGGCATGCCGTGAAGCAATTCGTCGTTGTGAAATGAGGAGGAAGCCATGAACAGAAGCATTCTTTCCATCCTGCTTCTCTTCTTGAGTACGCCTGTGCTTGGAGGGTGCGATCAAGAGATCCCATCCCAAGGGGTCTTCATCGGTGTCTGCAAGGACATTGAGCGCGTGAAGCAGGAGAGCGGATGGGTCACTATCTACACGACGACTATCCTGTGGGATTCGTCAATGACTGCAGCTCCGCAATTTGGCGTCGGGTCTGTGGTCAAGTTCTACACACCGGGAGGTCCTTACGGGCCCGAAAACATCACCTATCCTGGCGGCGAGGTCTCATCCATCTGTGTCGCGAAGGGCGAATCCTACCGTGCATTCTACCGGGACATAAAGGGAAAGCCCTTCTTGCTTGACAAGTGGAGCGTCTGGAAGAAGGACGTGCAGGTAAGGCTCAGGACGATAAAGGATCGGGAGGAGGCAAACAGGGCTGGTGCAGAATTGGAAGCGTTCCTTTCCTCTCGAGGGAAGGCATCAATGCTCCCTGACTCGCTCGTCCTTTTCCGCGCGCCGTTCAACCCCGCCATGTTCGCCCAGCCAATCCCCGATGCCGAGAATCCGGGTCTGACCTGGATCACTGCATACGGTCTCATCGATGAGAACTACAAGGTGGGGACGCTGCGGGAAGTCCGCGCTCTCGAAGCGAAACCGCAGAACTGAAGCGCAAGATCAATGAGACAGAAGAGAATCCATTCACGTATCAAGAGGAGGTTTACGCCATGAAAAAGATCGGAACCTTGTCAGTTACAGCAGTCGTCTGCCTGCTGTTTGTCGGTCTGCTGTTCATCGGTTTCACAGGGTGCCCTCGCCCAAGCGAGATGATGGAGCCTGAAGATCCCGATACCTGCGGTGGCGGTCGCGAAGGCAAGATGGCCCCGACATTCCAGATCGACATCCCACCGCAAGGTACCCGCGTGATCGACCTTCAGGAAGTCGTCTCGGTGACAATCGTGGATCCAGACAAGATCCAGCAGATCGTGATGCCACGTGTCGAGCACGACGGCAAGACCATCACGGTCTTCCTCAATGATACGAAGGTCATCATCGTCCTGAAGTAGGAAGCGCCCG
>JAGVFV010000136.1 GCA_020057445.1 archaeon
CATGCCCTCGAAGAAGAAGGAAAGACAGTCATGATCCTTGCAGACAACAAGAAAGCACTCGGGCTCATCGCTGTCGCAGACCCGATCAAGGAAACCTCGGCAGAAGCAGTAATGCAGCTGCAGAAACTGGGCATCGAAGTCTACATGATCACAGGAGACAACGAACGGACAGCAAAGGCGATCGCGAAGAAAGCAGGAATCACCAACGTCTTCGCAGAAGTGCTTCCCGAAGACAAGGCGAAGTATGTCAAGCAGCTCCAGGAAAAAGGGAAGGTCGCCATGGTCGGCGACGGCATCAACGACGCGCCAGCCCTCGCGCAGGCAGACATCGGAATAGCGATGGGCTCAGGGACAGACGTCGCCATGGAGACAGGAAACATCGTCCTCATGAGGAACGACCTCCTCGACGTACCGCGATCGATAAAGCTCTCCAAGATGACCATGGCCAAGATAAAGCAGAACATGTTCTGGGCACTCATCTACAACGTGCTCGGCATACCGATCGCTGCGGGAGTCCTGTACAACTGGACAGGATGGCTGCTCTCACCAATCCTCGCCGGAGGGGCGATGGCACTGAGCTCGGTGAGCGTGGTCAGCAATTCCCTGCTCCTCAAGTGGAAGAAGCTGTAAACGGAATAGGCTTCAAAACGATACCAGTACACACGCAAGAATACTTGTCAACACGCGACAAACTGTGATTAAGACAAGGAGGTGACCATATGACGTATTGCTACAAAAAAACAACGACAAGATCATTCCATGAAACAGAACAATCACTTCGCGAGTCACTCAAAGCGGAAGGGTTTGGCATCATCACAGAAATAGACGTGCAAAAGACGATAAAAGAGAAGCTTGGCATCGACACCGACAAATACAAGATCATTGGCGCATGCAACCCAACTCTAGCATATCAGGCCATCAACGCCGAGCCAGACATTGGCGTTCTGCTCCCCTGTAATGTCATCATACGCCAGGCTCACGGAAAGACAGTCATCAGCGCGATCCTGCCAACAGTGCAGCTAGGAAAAGTCGGTAATCCCCTTCTGCAACCTATTGCCGCGATAGTTGAAGGAAAGCTGAAAGAGGCAGTAGACAGAACAGCCCCTTGATATGGGAGAACACTGACGAATTCGTTGCTGCTGAAGTATTCCCAAATCTTAATAGAAACCTTTAAATATCAAAAGATATTCTAAGATATCATTCATGGATATTACGAAATTCGAGATCATCATCCTACGGCACGCATTCATACAAGCATTCAAGCGAGGCATCACGCCAGACCAGATCGAAAATGCAATCAGGCACGGGTCAATCCGAAGGTTCGGGAAGAATTATGTGAGATTCCAGACAAAAACTGTGCAATGCATAGGAGAGATCGCCGGTCTGGCAGTGAGAATCATAACGGTCGAGAGGAGGAAAAAATGAAAAACTGCACCAATTGCAAAGGGAAAATGGCTGAAAAAAAAGGAAAAACACCTGATGGTGTCACTTACACGTATCACCAGTGCGCATCCTGCGGCGAGGAAATCCTCGATATGAAACAACTGCATGAAGTCGCAAACAAATACAGGGTCATGAAGAAATACCGGGTCAAAATATCAACATGGGGAGTCTCAAAAGGAATCAGGATCCCAAAAGAGCTCATCTCACGATACAAGTTCAAGGACGAGGTCTCGCTCATCCCGGAAGAAAACGGCCTGCGGATTGCACCCTGAAAAAAGAGTCCTCCACAGCTTTTATAAATCCCTTCTCTTTAACCAGGATGTATGAGAACAAAGCACATCGGACTCATCATCATCCTTGCAGGGATACTCATCGGCATCCTCACGGTCATGATGTATCTTCGCGAGACAAAGCTCATCAACGAGTTCGTCATGGAGCAAGGCACCTGCTACCTTGCAGACGGCACCTGCCTGCATGAAGACAGGAGCTACACACCATATATCCTTGGACTGATCGCGACAGTCGGACTCTTCACCCTTGGCATTTATCTCATCCTCCTCGACAAGACACAGAAGATGCTGCAGGAACAGCACAAGGAGATCAGCCACGCGCTCAAAGAGGCAAAGATAGAGGTTAAACAGAAGGACGAATTCAAGGCATACCTCTCCGCATTCTCAGAAGATGAGCAGAAGGTGCTTCTCGCAGTCCGTGAGCAGGACGGCATCCAGCAGTCGACGCTAAGATACAGGACAGGCATGGGAAAGGCAGCGCTCTCCCTCATGCTCAAATCCCTCGAAGAACGAGGAATCATCACGAAGAAAGTCGCAGGGAAGACCAACAAGGTGTATCTGAGGAAGAAGTTCTGATTTCAGCTTCACTTCTTTAGAGACTCCCACTCCTTCTTGAACTGAATATATATTATGGGCGGACTGACTGCGCTAAGTGCTGTTGTAAGCCAAACAGCGGGAGCAAGAGCCCAAACGAAACCCATATACCCCCGCAAAATGTAGGGATAACAGAATAGAGCGATAACACCATACGTGAATCCGAAGAACGCCCATCTCTTCCCTTTCAAAAGAATGAAAAGGAAAACAACGATCATAAGAACCAAAAGACAATATGCCAACTGACCCCACGGAAAACCCTGCGCCCCTGCAAGATGATATGCACCCTCAAGCGCTCCGCCCATCGGTCCAGACCCATTCAGGTTTCTAAAAGTATACGCGGCGATGACCCTATAGAGCGTTGACACGCCGAAATAGAAGAACCAAGCGATAAGAGACCAGAGAAAAACCTTGAACAACATCTCCGTTGCCTTTTGCTTGAGCATATCCTCCTATTCCTATACCGCGTCCTATTAAAAAGTATCGAAAATAAAATACCAACCCCGACCAAAATATTTATATATTTAGATATGTAAATATATCATATGCCGGTCAAACTCTTCAAAGCGATCTCGGATCCGACACGGATCACCATTGTCAAAGAGCTTGGAAAACGCGACATTTGCGCCTGCGAATTCCCCATCCTCACAAGAAAAGCCCAACCGACGACATCACTGCACCTCAGGACACTTAAAGAAGCAGGAATCGTAACGACAAAACGAGACGGCAAGAAAATCATGTATCACCTCAAAAACAAAAAAATTCTCGACATCATCAAATCAGGAGAACTGATATCGAATGATTGAACAAGCAGTGATGAAAGGGCTCGAGGGAGGTCTCCGTGCTCTCTTCGACTATCTCACAGCCCACGTCCTCACCTGCCTCATCCCCGCATTCTTTATCGCTGGTGCGATGAGTGCACTCCTCCCCAAGAACACAATAATCAAGCACTTGGGAAGTAAAGTGAAGGGGTACAAGGCGTATCCTCTTGCAATCGCGGCAGGTTTGCTCCTTGCAGTATGCTCCTGCACCATCCTTCCCTTATTTGCAGGCATCCGCAAGAAGGGCGCAGGGCTTGGTCCTGCTCTTGCCTTTTTATATACTGCTCCTGCGACAAACATCCTTGCCATCACATTCACGGGAAGCGTGCTCGGTTGGGATTTCGCCCTCGCAAGAATCGTTCTCAGCGTCATATTTGCCATCTTTATTGGCATACTCATTTCCAAGATGTTCAAAGAGACTCCCGAAGAAATAAAAGAGAATACGAGCACACTGGCCGATGATGCGAAATTCGGCTGGAAACACGGCATTCTCTTCGCATCTCTTCTTGCCATTCTCTTCCTTGGCACGTGGAAAATCCCGTTGGAAGTCAGGTTTGGCGGGATCGGCGTGCTTATCGTTTCTATTGTCTTCCAGATGAGAAAATGGTTTAGCAAGGATGAGTTCGTATCTTGGATGCGTGAGACCTGGTCTTTTACCAAGATGATCTTCCCGCTGCTCCTGGCAGGCATCTTTGTCGCAGGAATCCTTCAAGCACTCCTACCTGAGAACATCCTCGCGGCACACTTTGGCAATAACACCCTATTTGCCAACTTTGCCGCGGTTCTTTTTGGCACGATCATGTACTTTCCCACACTCGTGGAAGTGCCCATGGCCAATATGTTCTTGTCTCTTGGCATGAGCAAGGGCCCGCTCCTGGCATATATGCTTGCTGACCCCGTCATCAGCCTTGCGAGCATTCTTGTCGTGAGGAGATTGATTGGAAATAAGAGAACTATCGCATATGTGCTCCTTATCATTGTCTTCTGCACGATCGCAGGACTCATCTATGGAAGCATAGCGAGGTAATTGTATGGAAATCATGATACTAGGACCGGGATGCGCAAAATGCAAGAAGACAGAAGAATATGTCAACAACGTCGTCAAAAAACTAGGAATCAAAGCGACGATAACCCACAACAAGGACATTACGACTTTTGCAGACTACGGAGCCATGATGACCCCTGCGCTCGTCATCAACAACAAGCTCGTCTACGAAGGACGCATCCCAACAGAACAAGAAATAGAAAGAACAGAATCACAGAGTGAAGTAGATAAAAAGGAAAATGAAAAATTCTTAGAAAGACAGAATATTCTCATAGGCACAAATAATTTATCTGCCGGTCAGCAGATGGCAAATAATATGCCTCTTATGAAAAATCCTGTAAATACACCTGATATGAAACAGGTTGCCAGAGGCAATCAAATTGCAAATCAGGGAGACGTAGGGCTTAAAGATTTACAGAAACTCATGGCGCAGCGCGGAATTAGTTTCAGCCAGCTAGATC
>JAGVFV010000043.1 GCA_020057445.1 archaeon
CCTGATGATGGCCCTGCAGATCTGCTTATCATTACCTTTGAATTGATGGAATCCGTCGCGCTTGAAGGCTGATGCACGTCGCATCATCCGGTATCCTTCGAAGATGTTTCCCATCAGAATTTCTTCTTGTCGATTTTCAGGAGGTATCCGATGTATTTCACGATGACGTGGAGGACGGGGGAGAGGATGATGATGATAAGCATGACCTGCCACGAGGGGATGAAGATGAGGAAAGAGAAGAGGAGCCCTCCGATGACAAAGTCAAGCTGGTCAAAGGGGAACCAGCTGGTTCCTGAGGGCACTCCTGATTGCCGTTTGAAGAATGATTTTATGGAGTCGCCGGCAAGCGCCCCGAATCCGAGGAGGAAGCCTAATGCGATGAGCGTCGGGAGGGGGACGAGGGAATAATCAAAGAGCGAGATCTTGGCGATTGTGGGATTCAATGCCAGGGATCGTTGGATGAGGATGGTGAGGATTGCCATGATGGTCCCCATGATGAGCCCTCTCCATGTCTTGTTGTCGCCAAGGATCCGTTTTCCACGGTACATTGATCCGTTGTCTATTGGCTTTCCAAGGAAATGGAGAGACTTTCTAAAGAAGTTCGGGCTCATATTGGCGACGTATGCGGGGAGGAAATAATAGAGCGCTTGGATGATAAGCATTCTGGAAATAAGGATCCATTGATATTTAAACTCTGTGGTTCGGATTTGGCTACATTTATATAATACCCAAAGGAAACAATGGCGATGCACGCGGTTACACAGGGCATAACTGGTTTGAAGAGAGCGGGGTGGACGTGTGTCGACATGCACGTGCATTCCCATTTCTCTCCGGATTCTGTCGCGAAGGTGGACGACATACTGACTGTTGCGGGAAGACAGGGGATTGGAATAGCGCTCACTGATCATAATGAGATCAAAGGCGCGCTGATTGCGGAGAAGCTGAAGAAAGAGGTATTGGTCATTCCAGGTGTGGAGGTGTGCACTGGAGAAGGTATTGATGTCCTGGTTTACTTTAGCTCAGGATCTATACTTAATAAGTTCTATACAGATGTGGTTGTGCCGAATATGAGGAAGGATCGCTTCAGGACAAGCAGGCTTCCTGCACGTGACTTGGCGCATTCTGTATCGAAATATGGAGGTGTGAGCTGCCTTGCTCATCCTTATCGGATGGTGTCTGTCCGGTCGTATTGGTATATCCTGCATAAGCGGAGAATACGAAAGATCAGGGAAGCAGTCCCGTTTGTCGAGGTGGTGAACGGGAAGAATTTTTTTCTCCTGAATCGCTGGGCAGAGGCGCTGGCGATTAAGATGGATAAGGGCTTTCTTGGCGGAAGCGATTCACACAAGGCAAGATCCGTGGGGCATGTCTTGACTTGCGTTCAGCTCCAGAAGGGGGGCCCGAAAGAATTTCTTGATGCCTTACGCAGGAAGACAGATATGCTCATCCTTTGTCCGGGAGGTGCTGTCTTATGATTCAACTGCTTGTCTGGTGTCTTGTGGCGCTGGTAGTGGTCATCTTATCCTCTCATGCGCTGCAATTGGCAAGGAAAAGGCAGGATGTTGGCAGACCTGCCGTGTCTTTTGTGATTGCTTGCTATAATGAGGGGCATCTGGTCAAGAATGCGCTAAGGAGCATTGTTGAAACGTATAAGGACAATGGTGAAATAATCATTGTGAACGATGCAAGCACTGATGATTCTCTGATGCGTCTTCGGGAGATGCAAAAGACCTATACGTTCAGATTGATCAATAATCCGAAGAATATTGGTGCGGCGGCGTCATGGAACAAAGGGGCAGGTCTGACGCGGTCTCGTCTTTTTTTCATCGTGGATTGTGATGTGGTGCTCAGGTCAGAAGTTGTTGTCGATCTTCTTTGCCGGATATCCGATAGGAATGTTGGAGCGGTGAGTGCGCCATATCTTGCATCAGGCGATGGTGTTCTTGTTCCCTTGCAAGGGATGGACTATGCGATTCAGGCGTGGTCAGAGACTGTCCTTGGAAAGAAGGGCATTTTGAATCTTTATGGGGGGTGCATGGTGGTGAAGAAAGAGGCCTTCCAAAAGGTTGGTGGTTTTACGGTGCATGCAATAAACCAGGATAGGGATATTGCGCTGAAATTGAAAAAAAAGGGATATCTCATCGATATGAGCACATATTTCGTCGAGTCGAAAGTCCCCGCGAACATACCTTCATTGATCAGGCAGAGAAAAAGATGGAGTGCGGGCGGGACACAGTCACTTCTCACTCATTTTTCCTTGTTCATCAGCAATCCCGTGTATCCTGTCTTCATCATCCTGTATTGTTTTTTGAGCGCATTTTTTACGGTTTCCCTCGGGATTGATCTTGTAAGGCTATTCTTTGAGCCGTCTGATTTTGCTTTGACAGGCGCTCTTCTTCATCTTTCATTTGGCATCCTTGCCTTTCCGTTCACTCTTCCATTGACGAGGCATCGGCCCATGTCATTCTTTTTGCCTTTCGTATTCACCTTTGTCTATCTTCCGATCTTGTCGGTTTTTCATCTTATAGGGCTTTTCCGCGGGCTCAGAAAACATTTTGCATTGAGCGAAGGGTCAAGAGGGTGGTGAGGGGTTCTCATCAGCCTTTCCCAAAAAAAGCCTATTTTGCGGGAAAAAAAGAAGCTTTATAAATACTGATATTCCCTCTTTTCGCCTATGAAGGAGACAATGAAGATTTCGATAAATCAGAAGGTCGCAAAGAAGCTCATCTCGACGTATTCTCCTTACCTCTCCCGAAATGACCTGGGAAAGCTCTTCCAGATATTCCTTGAAAATACGGATAAGGACATTTTCGAATTGACAGAGGAATATATCGCACGGAAGTACGGGATCGTCGAGATCACAGACCTGATAGAAAAATCAGGCGAGGACGATATCTCTTTCGAGTCCATCATGCGTTCGCTTGGCATCTCAAAGAGCAGGTTCTATTTCCGCCTGAATTACCTCAAGAGGTATGTGCTCAAGAAAAAGATAGATATCATGATCGAGAAGAGCAGGATCAGGAAGAGACGTGACCACTTTCCTGGTCGGGATAGGTTTTATGTGAAGAGACTCCTGAAGAACAAGAATGAAAAACGCCACATTCTTTTGAATCCAGGTCCTGTGCTGACGAGCCCTGGGGTAAAGAACGCGCTCATACACTATGACATGTGCCATCGTGATGAGAATTTCTCAACCCTTGTCGGCCGCTTGAAACAAAACTGCCTTCCGCTCTTCGGAGCGAATGATTCCTACCGTGTTCTTTTCGTCAACGGCTCTGGAACATCTGCTCTTGAAGCTTCCCTCTCGTCGTTTGTTCCTCCTGGAAAGAAAGTGTTAGTGTTGTCCAACGGGGCGTTTGGTGAGCGGCTGAATGAGATCCTCGAGGTCCATCACATTCCTCGGATTCATGTAAAGCAGGAATGGGGAGCTAGATTTGACGTCCATGCCATCGAGAATATCGTAAAGGAAGACCCGGATATTGCCGTCATCGCGATGAATCATCATGAGACGTCTGTGGGGTTGATGAACCCTATTTCTCAAGTGGGTAAGATTGCCAAGGAGCATAAGACGATGTTCATAGTGGATGCGATCTCAAGCCTTGGCGCAGAGAGGATCAACATGGTCGAGGACAATATCGACGTCTGCATCACCTCGACCAACAAGTGTGTTCATTCGATCACCGGACTCTCTCTTGTCTGCGCAAAGCATCGCCTGTTGAAATCGTTGGAAAAACAAAATCCGCGGGTGTTTTCCCTCGACTTGTATAAGCATTATACCTATCTTGAGAAGATCAACCAGACTCCTTTCACCCCTAATATCATAAGCTTTTATGCGTTGGATGTTGCTGTCAAGGAATTGCTCGAGCAGGGAATAGATGAGCGGAGGAAAGAATATATTCGTAGGAACTCATTCCTCAAAGGAGAGCTGATGAGGATGGGATTCTCTTTCTTCACGAATAGAGGCGATGAATCACACACCATCCTGACTGTCAAGATCCCGACGTGGATGAGGTTTGGCGAGTTCTATACACGGGTGAAGGACCATGGCTTTCTCATATATGATTGCAAACCGCCCCTGCAGGGAAAGTATTTCCAGATTGCGAACATGGGCGATCTCAACCAGGCCATGCTGTATGATTTCATCTTTGTCGTCGACAAG
>JAGVFV010000082.1 GCA_020057445.1 archaeon
AAAGATGAGGTGCATACGCCGCCATGCATCATCTATCATGCGAAGAAGAGGTGAGAGTATGAAATCCAAAAAATATTATAAGGGAAAAAGATATAGGGATTTACAGCGTTATATCGGGAAGATTGACCGCTGGACAAAAGGAAAGTATTGGGTATCTGTCCTTGGCAAGCGGTTCATCATCTATCCGACTGTGTTCTCGCCTAAATTCTTCAGGGATTCTGAATTCTTTGCAAGGGAATTGCCAATCAATAAAGGAGAAAAGTTGCTGGAGATCGGCTGCGGAAGCGGGATCGTGTCCATATGCGCTGTGGGCAAAGGTGCTGGAAAAGTGGTCTGCGTCGATATCAATCCTGTCGCTGTAAAGAATACAGAACGAAATGCAGGATTGCATGGCATGGCTGGCAAGATAAGAGTATTGCACGGGGATGTGTATAATCCTCTTCTCGATGGCGAACGGTTTGATTCCATATTCTGGAATACTCCGTGGGGGCTTGTGAAGAAGAAGAGACTTGATGTGTATGAACAGAGCCTTTGGGACACCGAATATCGTTCGACTGAGAGGTTCATCGCACAATCTGTAAATCATCTTAAAGCGAGAGGACGGCTGCTGATAGGGTTTTCGTCAACGATTGGTGATTTGAAATATCTTGCTCTCTTGCTTAAGAAATACGGTTTTCGGTGGAAAATAGTGAAGACGTTGGAATCGAGATCAGTGAACTTTTCGGCAAAGTTCGAAATCATTGAGGCGAGAAGGTTTCGTTAGAGAGGTTGGGAATAGGTAAACTTTTTAAACCGTCCAGCTTCTCTTTCGCCTATGAATAGTGAGCATTTGAAAGCCCTGATCGCCTTTTCAAGCCAGAAGGGGTTCATCTGGGGACCTGAGCCTGAGATCTATGGCGGCGTTTCCGGTTTCTATACGTATGGCCCTTTGGGAAAATTGCTCAAGAACAGGATAGAGTCGATCATCCGCGAGCGTTTTGTCCGTGCAGAGTTCTATGAGGTGGAGTGCCCGATCGTCATGCCGCGTCCGGTGTGGGAGGCATCAGGTCACTTGGCTGGTTTTTCAGATCCTGTCCTTTCCTGCGCAAAATGCTCTGCCAATGTCAGGGCTGATGAGTTCATCGGGGAGAAATTCCCGGAATTGAAAGAGAGTCTAAGAGCAGAAAACATCTTGAAGGTCGTCGAGGAAAAAGGGTTGAAGTGCCCGGTGTGCGGTTCCGACTTCAAGAAGGAAGTGCTCCAGCATAACCTGATGATGAAGACGACGATCGGCATTTCTGGCGAGTCGTTCTTGCGGCCGGAGACTGCGACGACGACGTACTTGCCGTTCCCGCGGTATGCTGATTTTTTCAGGAATAAGCTGCCTTTTGGTGTGTTCCAGATTGGAAAGGCTTTTCGTAACGAGATATCTCCTCGCCAGTATCTGTTGCGGTTGCGTGAGTTTACGCAGGCAGAAGGTCAGCTCTTCATCCATCCTGATGAGAAGAAGTCGTATTATCGCTTCGATGTGATCGCAGATGCGATCTTGCCGATGGTGCATGCGGGCGCGCAGGTGGGTGATCGGTTTAATATAGAGGAAATGTCGCTGAAAGATGCCTTGACAAAGGGATATATGAAGTCAAAGGCGTATGCCTGGACATTGCATTTCGCCTATGAGCTGTTCCTTGCCATGGGCATCCCGAAAGAGAGGATCAGGCTTCGCCAGCACCGCTCTGACGAGAAGGCGTTCTATGCTGATGACGCATGGGATGTGGAAGTGAACCTGAATTGCTTTGGCTGGACTGAGATGTGCGGCGTGCATGACAGGACTGATTATGACCTTTCCCAGCATGAGAAATTCTCGAAGAAGAAGCTTGAGGTGTCTCTTGAGATGGGGAAAGTGAAGCCCCACGTCTTAGAGATCGCGTTTGGGACTGACAGGCCTGTGTTTGCCATCCTTGACCTGTTCTATTCCAAGAAGGCAGAGGATGAGGGAAAATCAATGCTTTGTCTCCCTCTTGATATCTGTCCTGTGCAGGTCGGAGTCTTCCCATTGTTCCGGAAGGAGGGCATGCCTGAGCAGGCGAATATGATCGCTGATGACCTGCGTGATGAGTTCATCGTGAAGTATGATGAGACGCAGAGCATAGGGAAGCGATATCTCCGTGCTGCAGAGGAGGGCGTCCCGTTCTGCATCACTGTCGATTATGAAACGATGAAGGATAAGACCGTGACCCTTCGTGAGCGTGATTCTGAGCTGCAGGTCCGGGTGAAGGCCGAAGAGCTGCGATCGTTATTGCATCGTTTGTTTAATAATACCGTGGTTTTTTCTGAGTTGAAAGGCGCAGTCAAGCAGGACTCTGCCTAAACATTTAAAAAGCCGCCATGGTTTTTCTCGTCCTATCGGGACGGTAGCTCAGACTGGGGGAGCACCACGCTGAAGTGTGGCAAAGGATAAGCGTTTCCACGAGGAAACGTGGGTGAGAAAAGCCAGCGTTTGTCTGGAGTCCCCGAATCCTGGGTTCAAATCCCAGCCGTCCCATTTTTTTTTTTTGTAATCGGTTCTTTGTGCGCTCATTTCTCGTTCGATATTTTCATGCAGTGCAGATGGGACTTCGCGGAGCGAATGTCCCATTCTTCGCTTCCGTGCAAGTCGAGGCGGAACTCGACGTTTATATCCCAGCCGTCCCATTATTTTCTTAGAAAAGTGATGAAAAAGAATATAAAAAAGAATTAGCAGCACCCGCAGCATCCTTTCTTTTTTGCTGGTGCTTTCTTTGTCGCTTTTTTCTTGACAGCCATTGCGTATTCACCTCCGTTCCTGTTTCGATTTGCTGATCGTATAAAAAATTATCGTTTCTGGTATATTTTTCCGATCCTTTGTCCTTTTGGTATGATCTTGACGTCTGCCCAGAACTGTTCATAGCTCACGCGGGGAAGCTTTGGCATGGTGTCATGGACAGGATGATGTGGGATCTCGTCGATCTCTTCCTCGATCTTGTGCATGATCGCATCGTCGGTGAGCCAGTCGTCCTTTCTGGTGCGGAGAGAGAATGGGATCGAGTATTCCCGTAGCGAGTATTCTCCGAAATAGTTGAAGTAGTGGTGGAAGTAGGAGAGGACGAGTTCGCGGATGTGTGCATAGACAGGATGCCTGTAGCGAAGGCCGAGGAACTTGCTCTGCGCGATCGCGCCGAATTTCCCATTCTCTTCAAAGACGCAGAGGATATGGTCGTCATCGCGCACTGCCCGAAGATCGATGAGGAATGCGTTTTTCCTTTGCTGCGTGAGTATTGCACAGGCGAATACTGCAGCTTCGAGACAGTCTGCCCGTCTCATCTTGAGGACGCTTGTTGGACAGAGGCGGCTTCCTTGGTTGTATTCGAGATTGTTGATGAATTCTTGGACCTTCCAAGGGCTGGTGAGTTTTTTGAGTATGAGCGGGTCAAGCATATGATTGAGCGGAGATCGGCTGTTTTTATGCTTTGTGGATGTCATTTCCGAAAAGGTTATTAAACCATACTCATTGACTGGAATGTGAGGTGGTATTATGGATAAATTGATTATGTTGGCATTTATTGTTTTGTTGGGTCTTGGCTTGTCTGCAGGATTTGCGTCTGCGAAGGATGAGAGTTCGAGTTTTTGGAAAAATCGCATGATGAAGAATTCAGGAGATGATGGCAAAGGCGAGCATCTTGGTAAGAATGAGTCGAATTCGAGCATCAGCTCAAGGTTCGGCTTGTTTAAGAAAGGCAATGCTGGTGTTGCAGGGCCAAAGTCAGGATCGTGCATGCAGACTGCTGTCGTAACAAGGGATAATGCGATTATTACGGCAGTTGGCGTGCTATCGACGGATATGACATCTGCTCTTACTGCGCGAAGGGACGCTTTGAAGGCAGCATATGGACTGGATGATATAAAGGCACGTGCTGATGCGAGGAAGAAGGCGAATGACGCGTTTAAGGGATCGTGGAAAGCTGCGGGTTCGAAGCTGAAAGCCTCACGTGAGGTCGCATGGAAGAATTTTACGTCGTATGTGAAGGCGAATTGCGGCGCGACTGCAAAAGAAGAGACATTCGAGGCGGCCATGGATGCCCTTCCCCTTGGGTAAATTATTTGTTAGGAATACAAAGTGACTGTGGTCACTTGTACATGCAAACATTTGGTTTGCATTGTACCCCGTCGATTGCGACGGTTGGCTTGCTAGCGATACTCTATTGTCGGGAATTCCTAACTTTAAAAATCTCAACAATATGAAATTAATACCCCGCCCCTTGGGGCGGTTGGGATTTTTATTTTCTTTTTTTTCCT
>JAGVFV010000202.1 GCA_020057445.1 archaeon
TACCCTCTCTTATGAAGAACAGGGAGAAGAGTATTGATAGCGTAGGTCCCTATGCCTGAAAACTGCAAAGATATCTTCTCAACCTCCTTTGGCTTCTTTCCTGCACGAACCTGCAAAGAATCCCCATCTTCGATCACCTCGACCTCATCGCCTTTCTTGACGTTGTTCTGCTTTATCCAGCGAAAAGGAAGAGAAATGGTGAGCGTGGCAGGTCCGTGCTGGACTACCTGACGTTTCATACTTCCTTTAGCACCCTTCGGGTTTTTAAATTTATTGCTCGAACTGGGCATAATATCCTGCTGCTCTAGCGGTATTGACGACAAGTTCGAGGCCTAAAAATACAAGGTGACTGCAGTCACTTGTACACGCGAACCGCAGTTCGCATTGTACACCGCGGCTCTCCTTGAGCTATTGCTCAAGGGGGAGAAACTTGTCACGACAGCAGCGGTTTGGATTTTTCTTGAAAAACGACGCTCACGAGGCGAATCGGAGATTCCTGGCATGAGACCGTAACATTTATAAATTTCAGAATATATACTACATACTAAAAATACTAAATGATGACAAGCACACTATGCATGGACGCAGTCACGAAAGACTTCTCCGAGTTCACAGAACGCGTGGGAGAGATCGCAGGAAGGGACACGCTCGAATCGAGGATCATCGCCATCCTCTTCCTGAATGCAGAGGACCTATGCATGGATGACCTCATGAAGATGACAGGATACAGCCTCGCCTCTGTCTGCAACAAGGTGCGAGCGCTCGAGAAAGCAGGCCTCATCACCAGAAAGACAAAGCCAGGCACCAAGAAGATATTCCTGTCCATGGAAAAAGATTCCATACGGCTCATGATGCAAGTGCTCAAGCACATCCGTGAATCCCAGCTCACGGTCGTACGGACCCATCTGCCTGCCATCATCGCAAAACACAAAGGAAGAGCAGACCCTGCAAAAATCACCCTCCTTGAACGCCATCTCCACCAGATCACGAAAGTCGACAGGTTCATCGAGAAGATGATGCTCGAGCTCGACAAGGTGCACCCATGAAAGACACACCCGCAAAACGCAATGCAAAACCGATCATCCACCTCGTCAATGTCTGGAAGACATACCACATGGGAGATAGCGACGTGCACGCGCTCTCCGGCGTCAACCTCACCATCGGCAGAGGAGAATTCGTCGCAATCATGGGACCGTCAGGAAGCGGAAAATCCACACTCATGAACCAGGTCGGCTGCCTCGACATCCCCTCAAAGGGAGAAGTCTACCTTGACGGACAAGACATTGCCCATCTTACCGAATCAGACCTTGCACAGATCAGAGGACAAAAGATAGGGTTCATCTTCCAGAAATTCAACCTCATACCCACACTCACCGCAAAAGAGAACGTGATGCTCCCCATGATCTTCCAGAACATAGACCCGGACGAAAGAACAGAACGGGCAGAGGCGCTCCTGACACTCGTCAACCTCCAGGACCGCATGGACCACACGCCAAGCGAACTCTCCGGAGGACAGCAACAACGCGTAGCCATCGCGCGATCTCTCGCCAACGAGCCCGAAGTCATCCTCGCAGACGAACCTACCGGAAACCTGGACTCGAAGACAGGATCGACAGTCATGGACTTCCTCCGCGACCTCCACGAAAAGAAAGGAACAACCATCATCATGGTCACGCACGACGCACACGTCGCAAAGAACGCTGACAGGATAGAATACCTAAGAGACGGCCAGATCGTCAAATGAGGTGAAACCATGAAAAGATACATCATCGCACTACTCTTGTTCGCCCTCCTCCAGGGCGCATACGCCGCAATACCGCAAGGCTCTGCAGTATCCGCAAGCCTCCTTCGCTACGATCCTGTCCCTGCAGAACCAGGAGACATCATCGATGCATATCTCGTTGTCTTGAACAGCGGCGGGAGCCCTGCCGAGGACGTCGTGCTCGAGTTCATAGATAACTACCCCTTCAGCGCAGACAATGCCGGCGACGCGATGAAGACCTTCCCCCAGATCCCTGGCCAAGAGAGCTGGATAGCCAAATATAAGGTTCGCATCAACCAAGACGCGACAGAAGGCACCTCCTACATTAAGATCAGACTCACCATGAAGGACTCGACCGCATCGAAAGAATATCTCTTTCCCGTCGAGATCAAGACCAACGATCCCATGATCGCAATCAAATCAGTGGAAGTCACCCCGGAGAACATCAACCCCGGAAGCACAGCGACGATCCGCATCAGTCTCGAGAACCTTGCGGACTCAAGGCTCAAGGACATCGCAATCAAACTCTCCACCCAAAAGACAGTAGGTTCCACGACAAGTGTGCTGCCGATCGCCCCTCTTTCAGACTCCCTCGAAAAGAGGCTCATCAACCTCGGACCAGGACAAGAGACTGAAGTCACATTCAGTCTCATCATCGAGCCCGGGGCAACATCAGACGTCTACCGCATCCCCCTCACCATCGACTACAGCGACGAGAACGGTAACGATTACCAGAGAACAGACGAGATAGGCATCATCGTCAACGCAGAAGCAGACATGCAGGTCTACCTCGAGACAGTCGATGTCTTCAAGGACAAGAGGCAAGGAGACATCACCATCAAATTCGTCAACAGAGGGCTCTCCAAGCTCAAGCTCGTCACTGCTAAGCTCGACGAATCCGAAGACTTCTCTGTCCTCACCCACAGCAGAGAGACCTACATCGGCAACATCGACAGCGATGATTACGAGACAGCGACATTCACCGTCGTCGCAAAGAAGGACACGCTCAACATACCGCTCTCCATCACCTACCTCGACGCCTTCAACGAGAAATACGAGAAGAAGGTGACGCTCACTGCAGACCTCCTTGAAGAGAAGCAGAACGGCAAGAAGAGCAGCCCGATCGGGTTCATCATCCTTGCAGTCGTGGTCGTGATAGTAGCACTATTCATCTATCGCAGGATCCGAAAAAAGAAACGGCGGGCATGAACCATGCGACGGGAATACTTCTCGCTTGCCTTCAACAGCCTCCGAAGGCGGAAACTCAGAAGCTATTTGACGATGATCGGAGTGATCATCGGCATCGCGGCAGTCGTCAGCCTGATCGGCATCGGCGGCGGACTTCGCAACTTCGTCACGAGTCAATTCAACGTCCTTGACACCAATGTGCTGACCATCAGCGCAGGAGGCAGCGGCAACGGCCCTCCAGGAGTCGGCGTGGTCAACCACCTCACCGAAAGGCAGCGGCAAGCTGTCGAGCAGGCCAAAGGAGTCGACATCGCCGTGACCCGCATCGTCCAATTCGGCCTCTCTGAATACAATGACAGGACACACGAGACCTACTACGTCTCTGTCCCCTCAGGCGAACAGAGAGACGCCATCTACGACATCGCCAACTACGAACTTGCAGAAGGCAGATTCCTCAAGGACGGAGACACGACAAGGATTGTCGTCGGACACGACTACACGAAAGACGAGACCTTCGGTAAACCAGTTTCGCTCGGGAGCAGGATACTCATCAACGGGACAGCATACACTGTGGTTGGCATCTTCAAGAAGAAAGGATCATTCATAGTCGACAATACCGTCCTCATGAACGAGGACCAGCTCATCCTGCAGTTCGGCCTTGCCAAAGAGGAATATGACATCATGGCAGCACGCGTCAAAGAGGGAGAAGACCCGAAAACAGTCAAAGCGGACGTCGAGAAGATCCTCCGCAAAGAGAGAAACGTCAAGGCAGGAGAAGAAGACTTCACCGTAGAGACCCCTGACACTGCGCTTGCCAACCTCAACAACATCCTCTTCGCAGTACAACTCTTCATCAGCATCATCGCGGGCGTCTCCCTCGTCGTCGGAGGCATCGGCATCATGAATACCATGTTCACCGCCGTACTCGAACGGACAAGCGAGATCGGCATCATGAAGGCGATCGGAGCGAGGAACTCCCACATCTTCATCATCTTCTCCATCGAATCAGGACTCATCGGACTCGTAGGAGGCATCATCGGCGCAACCATCGGTACCATCCTTGCGCTTAGCCTCTCCTTTGCCGCATCAGCAGCGCTCGACCAGACCATCACCGCATCCATAACACCTCTCCTCATCATAGGTGCGCTGTCATTCTCCTTCCTCCTCGGCATGATCGCAGGCATCATCCCGGCATACCGCGCCATGCGGCTGCACCCGGTGGACGCGCTCAGGGAATCAAAATGAAGACAGACCTCGTCAAATACGCAGTATCAAACCTCGTACACAGGAAGCTTCGAAGCTTCCTCTCCATCCTCTCCATCCTCATCGGCATCATGGCAATCTTCGCCATCCTCTCCTTTGGGCTCGGACTCAAGAGCTATATCAACTCACTCGCAGAAGAGATGGGAAAAGACCGCATCATCGTGCAGCCGCGCGGATTCGCACCGCCAGGCGCAACCACCATCGACTTCACCGCAGACGAAGTCTCCTTCGTCGAGAAGATCAACGGAGTCAGTATGGCGGCAGGAGTATACTTCGACTACGCAGAGCTCGGATTCAAGGACTACAAGAAGAAGATCGTCGGCATCATCGCATGGGACCAAGAAGACACAGGAACGATGATCGAACAGACGTTCAACTTCAAGATCGCCAGAGGAAGAAATCTCAAGAAAGGAGACGTCGACAAGGTGGTGCTCGGTCACTACTATTCCCTCCCTGACAAGACATTCCCCCGCGCCATCCTCCTCGGCGACAAAGTGACCATCAACGGCAAACAATTCGAAGTCGTCGGGTTTGTCAAGGAACTCGGCAACCGCAACGACGACGAACAGATATTCGTCACCCCCGAAGGTCTCGAATTCTTCAAAGGCTCAAGACCAGATTACGGATTCATCATCCTCGACTCACAGGACGGGGTCGATCCCGAACTCGTCGCAGACAGGGTGAATGACAA
>JAGVFV010000144.1 GCA_020057445.1 archaeon
AAATGGCTTTTCCTTCCTCTGCTCAAGGATCTCCCACATGTGCTTTTTCCCGACGCCGGGGAGGAGTTCTATCGTGTGCATCCTAGTCGACATCGGTTGCGCCGTATTGAAGAAGTCCACAAACCGCTGGCTGTTTGTCATGACGAGCGTCTCAACGATGTGTTCAAGCTCTGCCTGGGCGGTCTGGGTGAGCTTCTCTGCCTCGATCTTGCCGTTGATATGGTGGATCTTGTCCCTCTTCTGCTCTCCGATGTAGACATCCTCGAGAGGCTGCAGGAATATGCCTTTTTTTGGGACGAGCTCAAGAAGCGTGAAATTATCCTTGCCAAGTGCCTGAGCTATTGGCGTCTTCTGATGAGAAGGCCGGGTATCGAACGGGTAGCCGTTCGGCAAGAAGTCCAATACAACTGCGTACTCTTCTTTCTTTCTCATGGTCTCCCCTCATGGCTCCTTCTCAAGGACATTTGTGAGGCTGAATATATAAAGTTTGCGCCTAGAATTCACTTCTTTTTCTTGAACGATTCGATGGTTTCGCAGATCTTTTTCATGTTCTCTGCTGTGATCGTGATAGAATACCCTTGCATGACCACTTTCAGTTCAGGCACAGTCGCAGGCAGGAGGTCGATGAGCTTATGGATGTGGGCTTCCTTCAACCGTGGGACATTGAGCTTTTCAAGCTTCTGGAACAGTTCTTCTGCCTCCTTTTTCAAAAGGCTGGAAAATCCTTGCGTGTATTCCTCGGTCTTCTGGCCGCGGATGTCAAGGTCGCCATCCCTCTTCCTGATCCGTGCCAGTTCTTCTCTCACCTGGGTGAGATTCATCGGATTCTTCTCCAGCACTTCAGGGCCGCTCATTGTTTCACCTCTTGCAGATGCACCGGATGGATAAACATCTGCTTCTTCTTGTCTGCATCCTTGATCTCCACAAGATAGCAAAATCCCCTCTTCTCGACAATCGTCCCTTCTTTTCCGTGGAACCGCCTGAAATAGAGCCCTTTCTGATATGCTGGCTCGGATTTCAAGGTGACCTTCTCTCCTGGCTTGAATTCGTGCAGATATTTGCGTATGGATATCTTTCCACGTTGTTTCGAGTGCTTCTGATAAATATGTCTCGTCTTCCTCTTCAGTCCGCCTTTGCGTGCCATGACATTCTCGAAATAATGGGTGGTTTATAAAGATTGTGCACAAGTTATTTAAATGTCCATCAGCCTCAAAACACGCATGGTCCATGTCTTATTCACCCTCCTTTCTGTCTTTGCAGTATCTGTCATCTCAGTCATCGGCATCCTCTTCCTTTGGAAAAAAGACAAGCAGGCAAAGCCATTTCTCCTCCTCCTTGTCGGACTCTCAGCAGGAAGCCTTTTTGGCGGCGCCCTCCTCCACCTCCTTCCTGAAGCAGTGAAAGAGATAGGATTCACCATCCCTCTTTCCATCGTCGTCCTTAGCGGGATCGTATGCTTCTTCCTCCTCGAAAAAGGCATCCACTTCCAGCACTGCCATGCGCATCACATGGACACAGGAAAGCACGCGCATGAGCACGCCAGCCATCACATGGCAAAGCTTGCGCCGCTCAATCTCATCGGCGACGGCGTCCATAACTTCATAGACGGCATCATCATCGCAGGAGCATTCATCGTCGACACACACCTTGGCCTTGCGACTGTCGTCGCCGTCATCTTCCACGAGATCCCGCAGGAATTCGCAGACTTTGGAGTCCTCATCTACGCAGGACTCACCAAAGGAAAAGCCCTCTTCTACAACTTCCTCTCTGCACTCCTTGCAGTCTTTGGCGCAGTACTCGTCCTCATCATCGGGACGAGGATAGACCCCTATATCCCCTACCTGCTCGCATTTGGCGCAGGAGGATTCCTCTACATCGCAGGAAGCGCACTCATCCCCGAACTCCACAAGGACTGCTCTGCAAAGGATTCCTTCTTCCAGTTCATGTCATTCATCCTCGGCATCGGGCTCATGGTCGTGATGGTGCTGCTGGAATAGGAGCAAACCCGATATTCTGCACAACCTTTTTTAATGCAATGCCCATCCATGCAAGAATGCTCGAACCCATCCCCCAACGGATTGAGATAAAGCCTTCCTTCGAAGAGCGCTACAGGAAAATCTTCCCGGATTATGACGAGTTCATCCGCTACAGCTCTTCCTACATCCGAAAGGCGATCCGCGTGAACACGCTCAAGATATCTGTCAAAGAGCTCGTCTCCAAGCTCGAAGCGCGATGGGATCTTGAGCAGGTGCCCTGGTGCGAAGAGGGATTCTTCATCACCTTCAAAGGAGAGGAAGGACGGTACGACATCGGGAACCTTCCCGAACACACGCTCGGCTACATCTATGTTCAGGATCCCGCTTCCATGATCCCTCCGATCGTCCTTGACCCGAAAGCAGGCGAGGCAGTGCTGGACCTGTGCGCTGCCCCAGGATCAAAGACCACAGAGCTTGCCGCATTGATGAAGAACGAAGGGGTCATCGTCGCAAACGACATCAACGCAGACAGGTTGAAGGCGCTAGGCATGAACCTCTCCCGCATGGGAGTCGCAAACACCATCATCACCCACTCCATCGGAGGGGCGATGAAGAAGAAAGACCTCTCTTTTGACAAGGTGCTCGTCGACGCTCCCTGCTCTGCCACAGGAACGATCAGGAGAAGCCTCTCTGCGCTCTCCATGTGGACGCCAAAGCTTGTCTCCAAGATCTCGCGCGAACAGCGCGCACTCATCGACGCAGGATTCTGCCTTCTCAAGCCTGGCGGCATCCTCGTCTACAGCACATGCACGCAGGAGCCTGAAGAGAACGAAGGGACAGTCTCATGGCTCCTCGAGAAATACCCTGACGCAGAGGTCCTTCCCATCCATCTCAACATCAAACGGCGGGACGCGATACTCTCATGGGAAGGAACAGCGTACAACGATGCCTGCAAGGACTGCCTGCGCATCGGACCCCAGGACAACGACACCGAAGGGTTCTTCGTCGCGAAGATACGGAAGGCAATCGAAGAAGAGGATCTCAACGAAGAGACAAAACGGGAACTTGTTGAGTCTAGGAAAGAGGCAAAGGCAGGCAAGACCGTCAGCTTCGAAGAAGTGAAGAGAATGGCAGGGCTCTAGCGAGCTTTTTGGTGTTGCAGGTACCACTCTGCGAACTTGCCCACCGCTGAGACC
>JAGVFV010000022.1 GCA_020057445.1 archaeon
CTGAGAAACTCCGTTTCCCAGCGTGGCGACCCCCCTGTCGCTCTGACTATTATTATTAAGGTGTTCGACCTGATGCCAATTCTCCTCCATTTGGGATGCTCCCTGTGAAACCAAACGTTTATAAACAAGCATGCTCCAAAAAACAGGAAAGAGGTGACCCTTGTGAAGATTGCCACATCCTACTTACCTAAAAGCCCAACCATCATTCTCGGATTTCCTGGTTTTGGCCTCATAGGCACCATCTGCTCAGAATTCCTCATCGACCACCTCAAGGCAGAATGCATCGGAGAATTCATCTATGACGAACTCCCTGCGACAGTCGCCATCCACAAGACAAAGCTCGTCAAGCCAATGGCGATCTTCCACGACAAGAAAAACAACATCATCCTCTTCCACACCATCCTCAACACCAAAGGATACGAATGGCAGATCTCAGACATCATCATCGATTTCCTCAAGAAAGTTAAAGCGAAAGAGGTCATCAGCATCGAAGGAGTCGGCAGCATGAACGGAGAAGAGGACGCAAAGATATACTCCTACAATTGTCCTGGACTCGTGAAACTCGGAGCAGCGCCAGTAGAAGAAAGCATCATCATCGGCGTCACCTCTGCAATGATGCTACGCTACCCGGAAACATCCTGCATCTTTGCAGGCACGCACTCGCAGCTTCCCGACAGCAAGGCAGCAGCATACGTCATCGCATTGCTCGACAAATACCTCGGCCTAAAAGTCGATTATGAACCGCTCCTTAAGCAAGCACAAGACTTCGAGAGCAAGATCAAGGGCATCTTGTCAGAAACCGCAAAGACAAGCGATGAGGCAGACAAGAAGAACATGAGCTATCTTGGATAGAACAGCGATCAGAGCGAGGCGATCGGCTGGCTAGATTCGCTATCCGATACATTTTTTAACACTCCACATTTCTAATGGATAGGTGAAACTTATGGATATACAGAAAGAAGCGCTTCTCATGCATGAAAAACTCAAGGGCAAGCTTGATGTCACATCGAAAATTCCGCTCGACTCTCGCAAAGCGCTCTCCCTTGCCTATACTCCGGGCGTTGCAGAGCCATGCAGGCACATTGCCAAGAACAAGGAAGACGTGTACAAGTACACCTGGAAAGGCAACACTGTCGCCGTTGTTTCTGACGGAAGCGCAGTCCTTGGCCTTGGCAACATCGGCCCCGAGGCAGCACTTCCCGTGATGGAAGGCAAAGCTGCCATCTTCAAGGAATTCGCAGGGATAAATGCAGTGCCTATAGTTCTCGCCAAGCAGGACGTCGAGTCGACGATCGCAACCGTCAGGAATATTGCTCCAGGGTTTGGGGGCATCAACCTTGAAGACTTCAAAGCTCCCCACTGCTTTGAGATAGAGGCAGGACTCCAGGACCTCGGCATCCCTGTCATGCACGACGACCAGCATGGCACGGCAGTGGTTGTCCTCGCAGGACTCATCAATGCTCTTAAAGTGGTGAAGAAAGACATGAGTAATATCAAGGTTGTCGTCAATGGCGCAGGCGCGGCAGGAATAGCGGTCATAACGCTCCTCATGCATGAGGGAGTGCAAGGGAAAAATGTCTTCATGTGCGATTCCAAAGGCATCATCTATGCTGGTCGAGAAGACCTTTCCACGAATGTCCACAAGAAAAAGATTGCAGACCTGACCAACACCGGGCACAAGCGGGGAACGCTTGCTGATGCCATCCCTGGAACAGACGTGTTCATCGGAGTCTCAGTGAAAGGAGCGTTATCCATCGCCATGGCAAAGAACATGGCAAAGGGGGCGATTGTATTCGCCATGGCAAATCCAGACCCTGAGATTCTTCCAGCTGATGCAAAGAATGCAGGGATCGCTGTCATTGCAACAGGAAGAAGCGACTTTCCAAACCAGGTGAATAACTCGCTTGGTTTTCCCGGAATCTTCAGGGGAGCACTCGACTGCAGGGCGACGAGGATAACAACAGAGATGAAGGTTGCCGCAAGCCATGCCCTCGCAGGACTCATCAAGAAACCGACGGCAGAAGAGATACTGCCCTACACCCTAGACAAGAGCGTCGTTCCAACTGTTGCAGAAGCGGTAAAGAAAGCGTGGAAACAATGACAGAACAGACCAAAAAGACAGTCATCGCAGCGCTTCTCGCAAATTTAGGAATAGCCATCTTCAAGCTCATCGCCGCGATCATCACCGGCTCTGCATCCATGCTTGCCGAGACATACCATTCCTTCAGCGACACCTTCAACCAACTCTTCCTCCTCCTGGGCCTACGCCTCTCCAAGAAAAAACCAAGCGAACAGCATCCCTTCGGCTACGGCAAGGAACAATTCTTCTGGAGCTTCATCGTCGCAATCATCCTCTTTGGCGTGGCAGGGATCCTCTCTGTCCAAGGAGGAGTTCATAAGCTTCAGCACCCCCTGCCTATTGAGCATCCTATCTGGAATTACGCAGCGCTCCTCGTCGCAATCATACTTGAGATGATTTCTTTCATGACAGCATTGAAAGAGTTGAAAGCACAGAAAAAAAAGGAGAACCAGGCAGGCTACATAAAAGCAATCCGAGAATCAAAGAATCCAGCCCTCATAACAGTATTCATAGAAGACACACTCGCCCTTGCGGGATTGTTCGTGGCGACCATAGGAATCACCCTGGCACTGCTCCTGCATAATCCCCTCTATGACGCGCTCGCATCCATCGTCATAGGCATACTCCTGATGATATTCGCAACACTCCTTGGCAATGAGATCAAGAAGCTCATCATCGGAGAAGGGGTGAGCCAGAAGAACAAGAAAGAGATCATGGACATCATCTCCACGCACAAGGAAATCAGCAGGGTGCATTCGATAAAGACCATGCACCTATCGAGCGAAGCGGTCCTTGTCGCGATCGAAGTCAAGTACAAAGAATCCATCTCTGTGAAAGCGATCGAAAGGACGAACGACAGGATCACCACAGAGATAAGAACCATCATCCCGAAGGCAAAAGTCTATATCGAGGCAGAGGATACGAAAGAGTCCCACTAACTATCAAAAGTTCGATTCCGAACTTTTTTCCCCTTAGCGTCCTCAATAGGACGCTAAGTTTAAAAAAGAATTCATTTCTCTTATACTGATTATTGCCCAGGTCGCATACATAACAACTTTGGTTGTTAGTCGCGACCTGTTCACTCACTAATGTTCATGCCCAGGTCGCATACATAACAACTTTGGTTGTTA
>JAGVFV010000049.1 GCA_020057445.1 archaeon
CCTTGCGCCCACCATGCATGGGAGCCTGTATGACAATCCGGTCCTGCAGAGGAACCTGCAGCAGGCAAAAGAGTATGGGCTGTCCATCATCCCTCCGCGCATCAGCGAGGGAAAGGCGAAGATCCCAAGGATTGACGTCCTTGTCAGGACGATCATCGACGAGTACAAGAAGCGGGGTGAGGCAGCATGACGCTCGAGGTGTTGGTCACGTCAGGAGGCACAGTCGTCCCGATCGATGATGTGCGCCACATCGGCAATTTCAGCGGAGGCACGACCGGCGCACTGATCGCTGAGGAATTCCTCAGGCAAGGCGCAATCGTGCATTATGTGTATGCAAAGGGATCGAAGCGGCCCTACCGCCGTGATCTTGAGCTCAATCCTGACAAGGATATCGAGAGCGAGCTTGAGCGTGTTTCTCTGAAAGCGGCTGAATACAAGAGTTACCATGCAGGGCTATATGAGTATCGTGTGGATTCTTTCCATGAGTATTATGGACGTGTCAAGGAATTATTGACGACAAGACAAATCGATGCCGCAGTGTTTGCCGCGGCAGTCTCTGATTATGGCGTGCAGAAGGTAGAAGGCAAGATCAGCAGCGAAAATGAAAAGCTGACGCTTGATCTTGAGAAGCTTCCAAAGGTCATCAGCGAGGTCAAGAAGTGGAAGCCGGATGTGTATCTTGTCGGGTTCAAGTTCCTGCCTGATGCTCCTATTGATGAGCTGGTCGAGACTGCGTACTGTCATGGACAGAAGAATCATTCTGATCTCACTGTGGCAAATACTGCTCCGGGTCTTTCGAGGAAGATAGTCCTTGTGACTCCGGAGCGGGACCTGTATCCGGTTTCGCAGTCTCTCTTTCCTGAAGTGCTTGTGAAGATGGTCATGGAAGGGATCTTGAGAAGGGATCCTGTGAGAGCGGAAATTCCGAATGAGTGATGTCCACAAGGACAGAAGGGTTTGCCCCCTGTTTAGAGGAATTCGACTTTCTCGACTTTCTTTATCCTTTCTTTCACATAGGCAGTTACGACTTTCGCATTCAGGAATTCCTCGATCGTGGTGTATTTCCGTTTCACGTAGGCAAAGACCCGTTTGTTCTTGATGTAGAGCTTGTCAGTATTATGCTTGGTGATGAATTCCTTGTAGTGCCTCTTGTTCTTTGTCGGCGGGCCTTCCTGCTCTTCAAGCGGGGGTAAGGGGATGCTGTTGACGATGAAATAGAAGAGGGTGTGGGACGGGTGGAAGCGCCATCCGTCTTCGAGGATGACAAAGCCGTTTGCGTGCATCTCTTTCTTGATATGTTCGTACGCCTTGAGGGCTTTTGATCCTGAGATGTCTTTCTTGTCTTCGAGCGGCGTGATATGGATGACTGCAAGGAGGGAATTCTTATGGATTTTTTTCCTTTGGAGGAGATAGGCAGAGTCTACTTTCTTTTGCTGGAAGTACTCTTCTGCAGGGTTTTCGAGGAATGCCCTTGCCGTCTGCCGTATCATGTCATACTTCTCCTGGGAGAGGGCTGCTGCCGCGTTCCTGTCCGGCTGGAGGGGATCGACGAGTATGAGGGGGCTTTGTTGTTTTGCCTTGTTGAGCTCTTTTTCTGGGTCTTCAAGGTGGAGTTCCGGGTCGATGACTTTCTTTGCCTTCCATTCTGCCGCTGCGGAGAGGAAGTTGAGGAACGATCCGTAATGGATGACGAGGATGTCAAGGACGTGCCCTGAGAATCCGGAGATGTAGCTTTCTGCGCCGTAGCAGGTGCTCGCCTTGCAGAATTGCTTGGCAAGCCGTATGTCGTCTGCAAGGCTTGGCTTCTTCTTGAGGTTATCTTTGACATAGGTGACATGGAGCGGGCTCATGTCGGTGACGTTCTTGACTTTCTTGTAATCAGTGATGTTAAGGACGGGGATGATCTCGTAGGTGAAATTCTTCTGTATCTGGAAATAATCACGGGAGCCGTGGATGAGCGTGGGGTTGAGATGATCGAGGATCTTGTTGAGCATCACGGATATGTCCTTGTCCTTGTAGCTGTAGTCGAACCGGACAAAGAGGTCCACGTCAAAATCGTCCTTGAGCATGGTTCCTTTTCCGACACTCCCCCCGATGATGCAGTCTGCATCATATCCTTTTGCCTTGATTGCCGCATTTATCTCTTCGACAAATGCAGTGATCTGCGCGATCGCAGCCGTATCAGGGCGTAGCGTCATCTTCACTTTTTCAAGAAGGGAATAGATGTCCATGGGTTGATGAATACTCCTTGTTCATTTAAAAAAGTTGTCAAAAGGATGCGCAAGGAATTTCTCCGGTCGCATTGATAACATCCCCTCGGGATGCCTGTTGCAGCTGCTGCCCATCAGACCATTTTTCTGACTGACCGGTGCACCCTCATTGCAATCGAAGATTGCTATGAGTCCCAGAAATATCTGCATTTCTGTGACCGAGGGGACTTCCCCCGCACCTTATCGGAGCGTGATCTGATAATGGTTCGCCTTATGCTGCGACAGGAACTTTTCACTGCGACCATTTCTCCGCAACATTTATAATGCTGATTCATGGGAAAACCATGCATATGGCTGAGCTGAAGAAGAGCATCGGTTTTTTCACTATTGTCGCATTGACCATTGTCAGCCTTCTTGGGACGAGCATCTTCTTTGGCGCGTCTCTTGCCGCACGGATTTCAGGGTCGGCGTCGATCATTGCGTGGGTGTTTGTGGCGCTCATCGGCGTGTATGTCTCTGCGTGCTTCGGAGAGCTGATCGGGATGTATCCTAGCGCGGGAGGCGTGTATGAATTTTCCAAGCAGGCTTATGGCCGCTTTCCTTCTTTCATGATCGGGTGGGTGACATGGATCGTGCAGAACATCACGACAGCGCTCATCATCGTCGCTGCTGTCGAGGTCGCACTCCCCGCATTTCCGTATCCTCTGGTCAAGATCCTGCTCACGATCAGCATCATCGTGATCTTGAATATTGTCGCGTACAGGGGAATCGGCATCAGTTCCAAGGTCTTGATCTTTTTTGCGACGATAACCCTTGCCATCATACTCGTGATTATCGTTCCCGGGCTGTTTCATGTCCAGGCCGTGAAATTCTCAGAATTCCATCCCTCGCTCCTTCTGCTGTTCCTGACGACGTTCTTCATCATCGAGAGCTTTTTTGGGTGGGAATCCGCCTCGTTCATGGCTGAGGAGACTGTCGATGCGGAGAAGGTGGTGCCAAAGGCGCTCGTCATCGCGACGGTCCTCTCGGTGCTCCTTGGAGTCATCATTGCGGGCGTGCAGATCGGGATACTTGGGACCGGCGGGCTCGTGTCGTCGACATCGTCTGTGCTTGACACGTCCTTCATCCTCTTTGGAAGCCAGGCGACACTGCTCTTCACTATAGGCATATTTCTCGCATTGATCGGCTCTGCCGCGGGAGGGATCATCTCCAATCCCCGCCTCCTGCTCGCCCTTGGACGGGATAAGCTCTTCATCGAGCAGGCTTCGCACATCCACCCGAGATACAATACGCCGTACAAGGCGGTGATCTTCCAGATGATCGCATCGATCTTCTTTGTCCTCTTGTCGTTTGCAAAATATGAGAAGGTGCTCTCCTATCTTGTGCCTCTCGCGCTTGCCATGTATATCACTGTCCTCATCGCTGTTGTCGTCCTTCGGGTGAAGAAGAAGGAGCATAGGCGGCCGTTCAAGGTCATTTTCGGGAAGGTGGGTCCTGTCATCGTCGCCCTGCTGTATGCGACGATCATTGTCGTCTGGGCTGTGAAAGAGCCAGAAGGCTTCCATGTGCTTAAGATCCTTGGCTCATTGCTGTTCCTTGCGATCCCCATCTATCTCTTGTTGACGTTCTATTATAATCCGACCATGCTCATCCGTTTCTCAAACCTCGTCGCGACGGTGAATCTGCTATTGGAGGACCTGTTCCTGCCTGCAGAGATCAGGAAGAAGATACTTTCCATCTTCCGCAACATGCGTGATAAGACCATCCTCGAGCTTGGCGCTGGTGTCGGGACATTGACCATGCAGCTTGCTGAAGAGGTTGGAAACGAGGGAAGGATCATCGCTATCGACCTTTCGGAGAAGAACCTCAAGATCGTGAGGAAAAGGCTGATCGAGAAGAAATATAGTCACGTGGAACTCATCCATGATGAGCACATGGTGAACCGGATCCATCCTGACATCACGAAGGTGGACATGGTGTTTTCCGTCGGGCATCTGACGTACATCCAGGATGTGCAGAAGGTCTTGAAGGAGATCTATGACGTGCTCCCGGACAATGGGAAGGTGTGCTTTGTGGAATACTTGGACTTCTTCTATTTCCTGCCGAACAAGTCGCTGATCTCGAACCAGGAGGAACTGCGAAAAGTCTTTCGCGACGCCGGATTCTCCGTGAACATCACGGTCTCCAAGAGTTTATTTTGGAAATTCATCTTCATCTACGGGATAAAGACAGGGGAAGAGGACGTGATCATGGTTTGACAGCGACCAGCTGACAAAAAATGATTACAGGACGCAGTTTGCTGAACCCAGGAACTGCGGACAGATAATGGAGCGACGCAAAACCTGCCGAGCGCTAGCAGAGTAAAACACCATTGTCTGCCGACTTCCCGAAAAACCGTATTTGTTTAGCACCTTCGAAATCCTTGATATGAGCTCTGAAGGCGCTGCGTTCCCGTAGGGAGCCTTCCCTCGCAACGCGCCAGCGTCTGTAAACGAAGGGATTTCGACCTTAGGGTGCTAAACAAATACGAAAAACCAATAAATATATTAATACGGATTCGCGGGGAGATGCGTATGAACAATGAGCAGGTACTGAACGCTCTTGCAAAGCAACATCCGAAAGTCATGTCTGAAGAGGAATGTAAGGTTCACGTTCTGAATATCCTGAACCAAGTCATGCAATTCCATAAGAAGGTATGGTGCAAGGCAAAGGTCGAAGTGGAAGGAAGCCGTGTTGAGAAATGGGTAGAGATATCTCCAAAAAGCTACATCCTTTGGACACAGGAACTGAATGGAGGGGTTGTCTACTATTTCCGTTTTTTTGGGACTTTGGATGATAATAAGAAAAATGAATCGATCTTGTATTTCCTGCTGAAATGTGAAGATGCAAAGTGGGTGCTGCAGTTCGTGAGAAATGAGCAGTTCACGGTCACGACCAATCTTATCATGCCAGAGGATATCGAGAAGCAGAACTGCGCTGACATGCTCGAGTGCCTGACTCTTGCGTTTCTGGTATTCTCAAGGGGTGTCGTCAGGTGCGAAAGGGAATACCATGATTTCAAGGAGCAGCACGATCGGCTATTGCAGGAAGAGGGCGTCTTAAAGAAAAAGAAAATTCCGAAAAAACCGCTTACTAGGGAGGAAAGCACTGTCTTCAAGTCGGGATTCCAGCTCGGCTTTGAAGGTTTTGGCCGATCGGTCGAAAATGCGAGCGCCAAGATCGGATTTGAAGGAAGTCATATGTTGTTCAATGGAGAAAAGATGGTCTCGCTTGATATATTTGGCGAAGTGGCATATCCCCTGCAATTTCCAATGAGGAAAGAAGTCTCTGAATCGAACGCAGGAAAGACGGCAGGGGATGAAGATTGGTTCAGTAAATCAGTCCGTATCAAAGATAGGAACAATAGGGATATATTATCCATAAAATTTCTTTTCAATGCGACCACGGGGATGCTTCAAGCAGACTGGGGGAATTATTTCATTGGACGTGATCCGTTGCATCAGTTCCGTACTGTACCGATCGGCCTTGAGAAAACGGAGAGAACTGCCCAACTCAATTTAGGTGAGATGAAGGCTGCGATTGAAGCGATGATCCATGATATGCTTTTCAAGTTCCAGGAAGAGCTTGTCGAGAGGAAGGTCAAGAAGGAGAGCTAGAGATTAATTGTATTCTCACCTCTGCGTCATCTTCTCAGCTGTCCACCGTCCCCTGCGCTCCATTCCCGGCTTTCCAAAACCTTTATAAACCCTTTATCGTTTCTTTGGACTGACGAGAGAAGGAAGAAAGGTAGGAATTTTCTTTCTTGCGAAACATGCAGAAGATAAAAAGATTATTGCCAAGCCTACGAGAAAAGAAGCGTTACCTATGCTATGAGGTCAGCACTAAACATCCTTTGAAAAAGGATATTTCAGCGCAGGTGAAATCGCATGTAGAGAGGACACTTGGTCTTTTCGACAGCGCCGAAGCAGGATTGCTTTCGATCTCTTATGATGGCGATGATCAACGAGGGATCATGAAGATGAACAATAGATATGTGGAAAAGGTCCGCGTGGCGCTTATGCTCCTTCAGGCAGAGGATATCGGCATGTCAGAGGACGTGCTTGTCCATACGAAGAAAGTGTCAGGAAATCTAGGAAAGCTTGCTAGCTAGGGGTGGAATGAATGGAACCAGTTCAGCATCAAATGATGGGATACGACCGTGCGATCACCATGTTTTCGCCAGACGGCCGGCTTCTCCAGGTGGAATACGCAAAAAAGACAGTGCGCCTCGGCAACACTGCGATAGGCATGGTCTGCAAGGACGGCGTCCTTCTCGTGACTGACAAGCGTATCGTCGATAAGCTCGTCATCCCTGAGGCTGTGGAGAAGATCTGGCAGATCGACGACCATATCATCGCGACTGCGGCAGGGATCCTCTCTGACGCGCGTGTGCTTGTCGAGCGTGCGCAATTGAAGGCGCAGCAGCACATGGTCACGTTTGACTCTCCAATAGACATCCTTTCTGTCGTGAAGGACATCTGCAATCTCAAGCAGATCTGCACGCAATCCGGAGGCCTTCGCCCGTTTGGCGTCTCTCTCCTGATTGCAGGTATCGACGAGGACGGCCTGAAGCTGTTCGAGACAGACCCGACAGGGCTCTTCTACCAGTTCAAGGCGACTGCGATCGGCGAAGGCGAGCTTGACATCGATGAGATACTCCACAAGGAGTACCGGGACAACATGACTATCGAGGAAGGGCTGAATCTTGCGATCAAGGCATTGAAGAAGGTCCTTGATGATAAGATCAATGCAGAGCGGATTGACACTGCGTACATCCTTGACAAGAAGAGGAAGATGGAGAAGTTCTCGAAAGACAAGATCAAGAAGCTCCTGAAAGAGAAGTAAGATGAGAATCACCATGGATCATGAGCGTGTCCACTTCAATGTGGCCCGCTTAAAAAAAGAAGCAAGGACGTTTGAGGTCGTGATCGATCCTGACCTTGCGATCGCGTTCAAGGAGAAAAAATGCGATATCCGTGAGGTCCTGCATGCAGAGAAGATATTCAATGATGCCCACAAGGGCCAGCTTTCTACTGCTGATGAATTGACTGCGATATTCGGGACGACTGATCCGCTGAAGATCGCAGAGGTGATCATCA
>JAGVFV010000046.1 GCA_020057445.1 archaeon
CAAAATCCAGACCATCATCGCTCAAATATTAGAAGTCATTTGGGATGCGCCCTATACCTCACTTCGGCCGTTTTTCTTAGACATATACAGTATATGTCCTTGTTTTTTAAACAGGTCGAGAGAAGAGCTTACCGAACAGGCCAAGAAACCGGTCAACAACAACCGCTTCACGGCACCAGATGAGTATGCGGCCTTCAGGAATGCCTAATTCCCGAGCAATATGCTCCTGCAGCTTTCGCAGCTGGAAGACGACACTTGGAAAACCAAGCAGGATATCGCAGGAATCAATAATGCCTGTCATGTCTATCTTGCCTTCTTTCACTTCAATACACACTTCATGCAATGGAAGACTCTCGTCTGCAGGATCATGGAAGCTCATGGTACAGGGCACGCTCGGATTTTTTTTCAGCGATGGAATTGCCAGTTCATGCAACTGGTCCTTATGTCCTCCAGATATTGCCATGCGGCCCCCATACGTCGCGATGATTCCCGGCAAAGGATGCTTTGCAAACAGCGCCAATTGCAGCTCATCAGGAGATGGATAATCCACTGTTCTGGAGATGAATTCGAGAAGGGCATCCACATCTGTTGGCGCCTGGACTTCAACAAGCAGATGCGAAAGCAGGAATCTCTTCATTCCGTCGGAATCAACGTCATTCCTCGCCCTCAATACAGTCTTGACTGCCAGTTTCCAAGCATCCGATGCGCTATTTTCCAAAATTTCCATATGATTCACCTAAAAAAATTGCGTCAGTGCAACCTCTCCTCTCTTCTCTGAAAAGTCGATGCAGACGATAGGGATCTCAAAGCGGGCAAGTAAAGACAATACATCAGGAGCAATATCGCCGTCCCTTGGAGGCATCCAAACATGAAAAAAGTCATACCCTTGATTCTGCTCTTCCATTGCGAGATATCCTTCTATGGCGTTCATCACTTTAGGATCGTCGATGTCTTTCATCTTCCTGATGACCGGGACAAAGTCCGCTTCCATCCTTCCTTTGCGTCCTACCGCCACACGAAACCGCAACGGAATGCCGCACGCTCGATAGACATATTCCTGATCTGCGCAGAATTCTGCACATTGCTCTTTCAATTCAGGCATCAGCTTTCGCATCCTTGGATCTTTGCTCTCATGCACCCGCACATAATTCCTTGCCAGCACAAAAGCACTCCTGCAGAGCGATTTCTGGTCGATGAGCGGAGCGACATACGACGTCCTTTGCATCCTGCCTGCAAGGAAGATGGATTTCAAGGTCTGGCGCACCAATCGCGCCCACTCTTCTGACTGATATCTCTTGAAAAACAAGGCCATATCTATTTCCATGCTCATGCCTGCCATGATCAGGATGTCTGGCTTTTGCTCTTCCTGCCATTCTTTTTCGTCAAACACATACAATCCAGCATTGCCGATGATTGCAGGAGCATGAAGCACTGACGTGTTCTGCACAAATATCCTTTTCCTTCGCATTTGGCACGACTTCAGCGCCGCTTCAAGCACTTTCTTGTTCTTCTGGAAATGCCCAACCTCTCCTCTGAGCACGACATCCATCCTCTTATCCTGCGAAAACACGAAATCAAGAAATTCCGGAATCCTTGCCTTCTTGTCCTTGCCTATATCTATGTTCAGAGTGAGCCCTTTTTTCGCATCCTCAGCATTGATGAGCACCCTCTCGATGGCCTGTTTTGCAGAACCGATCGCGTCCCCGTCAAGCAAGGATTCCACCTCCAGGATGCCTAACGCATCATTGACATCTGCGAAGATCCTGTCACATTCTTTTGAAAAGATCACCTTTGCATTGACCAGGATCGCGTTTGCACGCGAGAGCAATGTCTCCTTCTCAAAAGGAAAAACAATGCCCTCTGCATGATATTTCTCCATGCTCAAGATGCATGGGTTCGCAATGACTATCTTCCTCTCCTTCTTCTCGATCACATACTGTCCAGGATCAAGAGCGAGGGAAAATATCTTCTCTCCATGTTCAGTCACGCGATCCACACGGATGATGCCTTCCTGGCAAAGCTTTCCCAGATGGTAGAGGATCCTTCTATGCAATTCCCCTTTCTTTCGTCCCGCATCCCTCTTCTGCTCCTTATCCACCTTCCGATGCATGGCATCCTTCACAGGATCATACTCTTCCATGTACACTCTCTTTATGATCTCGCCCGTGGAAAACTCCTGCGTCGGCTCTTTTTTGAACACCATAAGAATCAGCTGATCAGTCGCGTTCATAGGCACCACTAATGAGTGCTCATTTAAAAAGTTAACCGAGCGCAGGGTTCGATGATCCGCGGTCAGCAATAGACTGCATCTCCCTCTCTGATTCGAATTCTCTTCGTATGGCCCCTAAGTCCACGGACTGCCGAACTTCTCCCTCTGCGTGCCGCAAAGTTTATATATCAAAGGCATCGTTTGTACTTTTAACGTGATAACAATATCGTGAGCGTGATAGCATGAGCGAACTCCAAATAACAGTCAATTCCAGGACACTTGAACGGCTCGTCTTCGTCTTCCTGGTCGTTCTCCTCCTGGGAGCAAATATCTGGCAATTCAGCAGAGATAAAGGATCAAACGAAGTCACCGGACGGGTCACGACACCAGTCGATACAAGTGCGACCGCTCCAGCGACCACGACTGCAACCACGCCGCAAGCGCCTAAAGCCACCTGCTTTGACGGCATAAAAAACCAGGACGAAACTCAGACAGATTGTGAAGGCGTCTGCGGAACATACTGGTATGAGGACGGTTGCCACAAGGAGCCAAAAGCTGCAGCCCCAGAAGCAGAATGCAAGTTCAATTCCGACTGCAAGACAGGATTTGCATGCGAAGAGCAAAAATGCGTGGAAGAGCCGCCTGAATGCACCACGAACGATGAATGCGCAGCCCTTGAAGAGTGCAAGAGCGGCAAATGCGTGGAGAAAGAGCTCTCCGGAGAGCTTTCCGTCAATGTTGTTGACGCGACACTGAAAGCCGGCGCCGGAAACGACACCAAGAAGGTGATCGATGTAAAGCTCTCCATCGAGAACGGAAAGACAAAATCAATAGTCCTCTACGGAAAGGCATTCGTCTATGAAGACAAGTCTGATGACTTCTACAATCTCGGAAAACAGTTCGAGATAGGCACGATCAAGGGTGGAGAGACCTCAGAAAAATATTATGCCATCACCAACCCTTCATTCCAGGATGACGGCGAGAATCGCTACATCCGCGTCGAGATCTACGACGAGAACGACGAGAAGCAGAGTGTGGACGGGACCCTGACAAAGAAGATATATCCGTAATTTTTTTTCATTTCCTCTCTCTTGCACGATGCCAACCGATATGCTCTGAAATCTTACTATTGATATAAAAGGAATAACCAAGGTTGGCAATCAACAACCCGACGACGAGCTCTTCGAAGCCAAGACTTCCTCCGACGATCTTGATGACGAGCTGGATGACCAAGAAAATAATAAACAATATCAGCAGCCAATATCCAATCCTCTTCCAGGGAATCATGAGCCACCCCTCGTCACGAGAAGATGGAAGAACCAGATAATCAACACCAACAAGAGAACGATGATTGCTATGGTAAGAGGGTCAAGGTTTTTTTTCATAGACGCTATTAGGACAACATCCTTTATATGTCTTATGCAAAAAAATCCGGAAGAATCACGGAAACTGGCAAAAACAGCTACATGAGAACATTTAATAATCTCCGTTTCGTATACTCATCCTTATGAAAAAAATAGAATGTATTTTTCGATCTCTCGAGCACACCTATGGTAACACCATGCTTGGACGCCTTGGACAGAAGTATACGCCATTCCAGGTGCTCATCGCGACAGTGCTCTCTGCCCGGGCAAGGGATGAGACCATCGAAGTCGTCGCGGAAGGACTCTTTAAGAAATATTCCACACCAAAGGCACTCGCAGACGCAAAGCTCAATGACATCAAGAGACTCGTCAAGAAGAGCGGATTCTACCATGTGAAAGCTGCGCGGATCAAGGAACTCGCAAGGATCATCTACAAAGAGCATTATGATATAGTGCCAGATACCATGGATGATCTTATCGCCCTTCCTGGCGTGGGAAGGAAGACCGCAGGCTGTGTGCTTGTCTATTCGTTTAACAAGCCCGCAATCCCGGTCGACACGCACGTGCATCGCATTTCGAACAGACTTGGTCTCGTGAAGACGACAGACCCCCACAAGACAGAAGAGGCACTGAAAAGAATTGTTCCAGAAAAGCAATGGGTGCTTGTCAACGACCTCTTCGTCCACCATGGAAAGACCATATGCAAGCCCGGAAGGCCGCTGTGTGGACAGTGCAGCATCATCAAATACTGCACCTACTCGAAGAAAAATCTCTAGGTTCCTTCCTGCCAACTATTCAGGCACTTAAACTGCGTTGGGTGACCACATTTCCATCATCTCTTCTTTTTTGTGGTCACCTGTCTGGACGTGTCACTTCTCGTGCTGAAAACAGGAGACATACTTCCTAGGTCCCTTCCTGCCAGCTGTTCAGATACTTGATCTGTTCAAGAGTCAGCTTGTCAATCGACACGCTGAGTGCCTCGAGCTGGATCTTGGCGATGAAATCATCCAATTCCTCTGGAAGGTTCACGACGGCAATCGCAAGCTTTCCCTTGTTCTTGACAAGATACTCAACTGACAATGCCTGTCCGCAGAAGCTCGTCGCCATGACCATGGACGGGTGGCCTTCTGCGCAGGCAAGATTGACAAGCCTGCCTTCGCCAGCGAGGAAGATCTTCTTCCCGTCGACGACGTACTCGTCAAAATACGGCCGTATGCGGCGCTTTGACTTTGCCGCCTTCTCCAATCCTACGACATCGATCTCATTCGTGAAGTGCCCGCTGTTGCAGAAGATCGCGCCCTCCTTCATCATCCTAAAGTGATCTGTCGTGATGACATCCCTGCAGCCCGTGAGGGTGATGAAGATATCCCCGAGAGGCACAGCTTCCTTCATCGGCATGACACGAAAACCGTCCATCTTCGCCTGCAACGCAGGGAAAAAGGCGACTTCAGTCACAATCACATTTGCGCCAAGACCCTTTGCCCTCATGGCAGCTCCCTTGCCGCAGCTTCCATAGCCTGCGATGACCACAGTCTTTCCCGCAAAGAGGATGTTGCTCGCACGGATGATGCCGTCGAGAGTGGATTGCCCAGTGCCATAATAATTGTCCAGAAGATGCTTTGTCTTGTTGTCGTTCACTGCAATGACAGGATACTTGAGGACTTTCTCCTTCTCCATCGCCTTCAGGCGGATGATGCCCGTCGTCGTCTCTTCGCAGCCGCCGATGACCTCTTTTATCTGGTCCGCGTGCTTGGTATGGATCTCAGTCACGAGGTCGCACCCATCGTCGATCGTGATGTGGGGATGGAACCTGATGACATTCTCAATGTAGCGATAATAATCCTCTTTTGTCTCGCCCTTGTATGCCCAGACATGCACGCCTGCCTTCGCAAGGTATGCGGCGACATCATCCTGCGTCGAGAGCGGATTGCAGCCAGTGATCGCTACCTCTGCCCCGCCCGCAAGGAATGTCTCGACAAGCACTGCAGTCTCTTTCGTCACATGGAGCGCCATGCCAACACGGACGCCCTTCAAAGGCTTCTCTTTCTTGAAACGCTCCTCTATCTTCAGGAGAGATCCCATCTCCATACGGGCGAACTCCACATTCATCCTGCCTTGATCCGCGAGCTTGAGGTCCTTCACTTCGTATGTCTTGCTTGTATCCATGAGTATCACCTAAGAAAGTCGGGACTTGGCACGGTTTAAAAAGTTGTCGTCATACTAGTGAGCGACATTAGTTACGCATAAAATTGTGTCGCTCACTATATAGTAAACGACCTATTTTCTTATGCGTTACTTGTGTCGTTTACTATACCCATTCCATAATGTACTTTTTCTTCGACTCCCAGCGTTTGAGGAAGAGGCGCCAGTTCTTCTCCCATATCCTCTTCCTCTCTTTGTCAGAATATATCTTGTTCGCCGTCGCGCCGCCCTGGTGGAACACGAAGACGCGAGGCTCGATGATCACATGATAATCCCTTTTATGCAGCTCATAGAGCATCTCCAGATCCTCGCCTGACGCGATCTTGTATTCCTCGCAAAAACCGCCGATCTCCTTGAGCACCCTTCTTGGCAGGACATTGCATTCCCCCCAGACGCCTTGCCTCCATCGAGGGATGCGAAACGTTGCATCCAGGCTTTTCAGGCGCCTGTACTTGAGATTGTGGCGGAGGATCCAATACGTCAACGGGCTCACCATGCCTGCTTTTCTATCCTTCTCAAATATTCTCTTCAATGGAGAAAACCAGTCCGGAGGGACAACGATGTCATTATTGGCGATGGCAATATATTTTCCTTTTGCAAGAGCGATTCCCTTGTTCCACGCGGCCGCTAGGTCAGTTTGTATGTCAAAACGATAAGAAACGTCAGATGACTTCCTTATGAACTCCCTGACTTTCTTTTTCTTACTCCCATTATCTATGAGGATAAGCTCGTACGATCCCTTTGTATTGTCACGGATGCTTGAGCAGAAGCGTTCTGTCTCATGCAAGGTGTCGATGACAACGCTGACGATGGAGAGGTCCATGCGGGACTGCTCATCAATGATTCTTTAAATACTTTTATCGTGTTGAACAGGCGCATTTAAATATCACCTCCATTCGTGACCATTCATGCACAAGACAAAGATCCTCTGCACGGTCGGGCCTGCCTGCGCAGACGAGAAGACACTTCTTGCGATGCGAAAAGCAGGCATGAGCGCTATTCGCATCAACACTGCGCACGGGACGATACAAGAATTTGCAGCACGCATACGCCTGGCGAAAAAACTCCACATCCCCGTCGTCCTTGACATCAAAGGGCCGGAAATCAGGATCAGGCTTACAAAAGAGATGATACTCAAGAAAGGAGAGCTCCATGCTTTCGGATTCAATCCCCACGACAATACCCATTTCTCCTACGACTTCTCAAAAGAAGTCGCTCCAAACACCCGAGTGCTCTTTGACAACGGAAAGATCGAGACGATCCTTGTCAAATACGAAGCAGGATGCGCAATCCTTCGCATCCTCAAAGAAGGGACCCTCTTTCCAAACAAGGCAGTCACCATCCCAGGAAGAAAACTTCATGTCCCATCGCTCTCTGCAAAAGACAAGGAAGCCATGCTCCTTGGAAAAAAAGAAAGAGTCGCATTCTTCGCGCTTTCCTTCGTCAGGTCAAAAGAAGACGTGCAGAACTTCCACTCAACCATGAGAAGACTCCCTGGAAAAGACTACCCTTACGGCCTCATCGCAAAGATAGAGAACAGGCAAGGTGTCGACAAGC
>JAGVFV010000025.1 GCA_020057445.1 archaeon
CCCAAAAAGCAGGTATGCAAAAGGAAGAACCCAAAGACAGCCCACAAAAAGAAGATCCTCAAAAGAGCAAAGTCCCAAAAGAAGAACTAAAAAAAGCCCCTTCCAAAGACAAATAACTCTATTCTAAAGTAACGACAGATATTTAAACCAGTTCGTGTTCTCTTTTCCTCGGGTGAGGGGTGTTTGGCATGAGACTTGAAGAAAGGATAAAAGCGGAAATCCAAGGACGCCAGGAAGAGGCAAAGAGGCTCAACATCTACGGCAAGGCCCGGACGATCTACGAAGCCTACCACAAACTTGATGCCCGTATTCCGAACATCGGAGTCTCTATTGAACAGGTTTCGCATCAAGAAGGGGAACAATATCAAGTATATTCTGCACACAAACTTGTCTTTGAAGGAGACACCTTTGAAGGCAAGGTGCGCGTGACTGCATACAAACCGCAGGAATCGCTCAGGCATCACATGGGAGGATATGCCCAATGGTATGATGCGTTCTTGGAAATGCACCAGATTGCTGCGCAGGCACTCAGAGAATACAAGAATAGGACCCCGCAGCAGGAACGGCGTGTGAAACTTGAAAAAGCGGCCAGGGAGAAGTGGAACATCGACACTACGAAAAAACCCGTCCGCCGAGGTTGAAAACACAATCCTCTCCTGATCAGTGAAATCAAGAAGATTATATCTTGAACCAGAAAATCCCATCATCTTCGCAACTTTTATAAACGGTTTCCATCAGAAGGATGGGCATGAAGAAGTTCCTCGCCATCCAGGTCGACGGCCTCTCCTACCGCAGGCTCCATGATGCGCTCCATCGGGAGAGCATGCCATTCCTCAACTCGCTTCTGAAGAAAGACTACAAGACCTTTCGTTACAACTGCGGGCTTCCGTCGAATACCCCTTTTGCCCAGGCAGGGATCATGTACGGCAAGAACGACTGCATCCCTGGATTCTACTTTGTCGACAAGAAACTCAAAAAAGAGCTCAAGGTAAGAAATCCCCTGAACATGCTCCTTGTCGAGCACCTGTACTTCGACGGCAGGAAGGGCATCCTGACGAACGGGAATTCCTACGCAAACATCTTCTCAGGAGGCGCAAGGTATTCTCGCATGACGAGCAGCCAATTGTTCAACACCAAGTCAAAGATGTTCCTCAAGCAGTTCGACATCTTCCTCGCATTCACCAACATCAAATTCCTCTCAAGATTATCCTATAGGACGGTCGTCAACTTCCCCCTCCTCACCCAGTACGCCTATGAGAAAGTGGCATCGGCCTTTTCCACCTACAAGCCGCCGTCAGATTTCAAATACCAGATCACCAGGTATTTCTCAAGCGTGCTCTTGGAAGAGGTCGAGACAAGCGCCATCATAAAAGACATGAAAAAAGAAGTCCCCTACCTCTATATCACCTTCAACGGGTATGACGAGAACAGCCATCATCAGGGACCGACAAGCCCTGCTGCCTTCGACAGCCTCAAGACCATTGACAGGAAGATCGAACGCATCTTCAAACACAGGGCAGATTATGACATCTATATCCTCTCAGACCACGGACATACAGAGTCAGTGCCCTTTAAGCAGCTCTACGGCACGAGCTTCCACAAGTTTGTCCACGACACGCTCAAAGCATACAAGCACGAGAGAAAACCCCACCTGTTCGAACGCATCGAAAAGAAGATGAAAGCGACAGGGATCTTCATGAAGCCAGTCTCCCTCGCAGAAAAAGGAATCCACAGGACATGGGCGCACTTCTTCAAAAGCCTCTTTCGCCAAAGCTCATGGAACTCCCACCCGTACTTTCTCGAAGTCTCAGATGACGTCGCCAACCTGTACTTCAACTTCAGCGACGAAAAGATCACTGTCGAAGAGATCGACCGCAGATACCCTGAACTTCTTACCACTCTCTCAAACCATCCTGGCATCGGATTCGTCGTCGGCATGAACGGGGATGACGTGCACGTGCACTCGCGCTACGGCACTGCCATCATCAACAAGGACAACCAGCCTATATTCACGGGCGAACGCTTCCTCAAGAACTTTGGCGACGAAAAGAAGCTCATCTCGCAGCTCTCGTATTTTGCGCGCATGAGGAATTCCGGAGACCTCATCCTCTTTGGCGACTACTCGAACGGGGACGTCATCTCCTTCATCAACCACTTCGGAAGCCACGGATCTTGCGGAGGCGAGCAGATGCACCCCTTCTTCATGAGCACCAAAGAGCATGACTTCTCACAGACGACAAACGTGAAAGATCTGTATGATGTGTTCATCAAGTATCACGAGTGATACTGTTTCGGAAGAAGTTCCTGCAATGATCCGATGCCGACCGTCTTGAGAAATGCTGCATACAGGGCATCAGGGTCAGTGATGCCTCCCGCAGGCTCAGGGAAATCGTTTGCGAGGAAACTGAATGTCGTGCACGGGTAGCCAGACTCTGCGATGCTCGATGGCTGTAGGTTGACTCTGGGATGATGAAACCGTACCCAATCCCAAAATAGGATTAGTTTGTTTGGAATCGTCTGCAGGATCTCGATTGTCCTGACCTTGTCCATGCCTTTCTCTTTCATCTTCATCTGCCTTAGCCTGTCACAGATGCTGTTTATTTCTGGTTTTTTCCATCCAATATTCGGTGATGTGAGTGACATTCCCTGTCTTATCAATGCCCGCAACCTATCGGTTTTCTCTGCAAACTGTGTGAACTCGGCCATCTTATTCTGATGCATGTATTGTTTGCTCAAATAATTAGTCTGTAGGTTTCCGAGGAATGAATGCTGCTCATACGCTTCCCCTGCCAGTGCTGTCGCAGAGGCGAAGAGAGGAATGGTATCTGGCACTGGTTTATCCTTCAGTAGGTGCAGTTGGATCGCGGCCTCTATCAAGACTTCATGCATCTCGATCCCGAGCCGGAAGTATTCTTTGATGTCCTGCTCGAGCATCCCCATGATTGCGTCTTTTCCTGCAGGGGCGACCTGCTTCTGCTTCTTGAGATATTCTGACAGCGCCGCCCTCGCAGTGTCTGCCTCTTGCTTGAGCTCATCGATCCGCTGCGGGATGATGGCAAGCCTGATCTTCGCAATATCTGCCTGAAGCACTGTCTGCTGTTCGATGAACTGCTTAAGGGATGCGTGCAAATCTTGAACTACTGTTGGAGGAGTATTATATTCATCAAACTGCTCTTTGCAGACCTTTTGAATCGCTCCTGCAAGGTCGACAAGCTGCTGCTCTTTTTCCCTGACTGCCTGCGCAAGATCCCCTGGCTGGACTCCCTTGAAGCTTACGGTTGAGTTGATGGCGTTTGTGAGGAAGGAGAGGTGCTCATTGCACTTCATGTTCAGGTTTCTCAATATTCCTGTCATTTCAGGGATCTTTCCTTCCTTGTCCCCGAATGCCTTCACTCCTTTTTCCTCAAGGTCGCTCATCCACTTTCCTGAGGTGAATGTCAGGAGGTTTGTGATGAGTGAGAGTGTCAGGATGATCTCTTTTTTTATGGTGTCATCGATCTTTGCCGCATCACCCACCTTTAGTTTGATATTGTTGAATGTCCCATACTTTTTTTGCAGTGTATTAGTTTCTGACAATTGTTCCTGCCTCATTTCTGAGAATACCTGAAGTTGCACGAGTTCAACATTCAACGCTTTGATGTCCTGCTGCAATGCAGAAGAAAGCAAAGCGAGATGCTGTGCAATGACCTTCCCCTGCTGCTTCTCCTGTTCGAGTTCAGTCCTCAACTGAGTGATTGTCTCTATCAGGGGAGTGGTATTTCCTATCTTGAATGCCATCTTTATTCTATCCCCTGATGGAAATTTATAAACTTTTCGTATTGGTTTAGCACCATAAAGTCGAAATCTTATTTTTCTTCATACGCTAGCGCGTTGCGGGGGGATGGCCTCATTGAAACGTCA
>JAGVFV010000198.1 GCA_020057445.1 archaeon
GAGTATTCTGTCTCTTTCTGGTATAAGAATGTGAATGCGCTGTCCGGTGAGGGTGCCCGCGTGAAGCTGGAATGGGAGACTGGCCAGTATTTTGATTGTCAGGCTTCAGACCTGCCTCCATCATGGACGAAAAAGACGTGCACGGTGGATACGGGCCTCCATACGAAGATTAAGTTCTTATGGGTTGTTTCCGGTGAAGGCGATGGTGCTGCAGAGAGGTATAATCTGATGGATGAGATCCAGATAACTCCCCTTTCAGGGTATACGGAGATGGTCAGGACAAAGACGACGTATAATGATGTTCTGGGATTCTCTGTCGACGTGACAAGCCCTTCCGGACAGGTGTCGAGTACACGCTCTGACTCGCTTGGACGAGTCCGCGTCATGAGAGGTGTCGATTTTGGAGTGCGCAGGAACCTGCGATTTGATGATAATGGGAATGTCATCGTCAGCGGGGACGGCGATGGCACGACTACGTGCACGTGGAGCAATGGCGATTTTTCCAGTACACCGAGCAGCTATAATTGCCAAAGGACGATCGGATTTGCCTATGATGGCCTGAACCGGCTTTCTTGTGTAAAATATGCATTGAGCACGGCAGAGATGGACAACACTGGCGGTGCATGGCCAGGGACATTCACTGGCACATGCCCTTCAGGGACAAATACCAAATACATGTACGATAGTTATCCTGATGGACCCGGAGGATTTTGTCCGCCGGATAATGCCAATTATCCTAATTATAATGGTCGTTTGACGTATGTCTGGGATAATTACAAGAAGGATCCTAACAACTATCGGAATTGCCTTTATTATGGCAATCGAGGTCTGTTAGAAAAGGAGAAGAGGAGCATGAATGATGGTGCCACATCGTATATCATCGAATATAATTACGACAACGCAGGCAACCTGGTCTCCATGACATACCCAAACCTCAGGGTTATCTCTTACGACTACAACGAGCTGAACCAGCTTGAGAAAGTCAAGGTGGATGGAAATCTCCTGCAGTCCTTGGCATACCGTCCCGACGGTCTTGTCCTGTCGAAGACGTATAAGCGGACGTGCTCGTGAAAGTGGCGGTTTTTTTCGAAATCTTTATATAGTCTTCTTGGTGTTTTGACGACATTGGGCGGGATAACATTCCTGGTGGTCTGATGAGAAAAGCATACTACATCATCGCATTTGTCGTCATCTGCATCATCGGCATGGCGTATGCTGCGGATTCTGCGAAGCGCGGCGTTGTCGCCGACAAGTGGAATTCAGGGTATACGAATGCAGAGCCCTCGCTTTTCACAGGCGATTTCCAGTATGGCGTGCCCTTGCTCTCCTTCCCTGGGAAGGGAGGTCTTGGGTTTGACGTGGGACTGTCGTATTCGAGCGATGCGAATGAGACGATCTGGGCTGAGAACAAGAACAGGCAGGCGTCGAAGGTCGGTGTGGGATGGGAGATGCCGATTCCCTCGATAACGGTCATGAACCGTGACCCTTTCCTTGCCAATGACACTCCCTTGCCGCAGCAGCATGAATTGTTCCCTATGTACTTGCTGAATTTGCCGTCAGGGTCGTATGTGCTGAACAATATCAATGATGATTATTTCGACGGGTTCAATCCTCTCTGCGTCCCCACGGGCAGCTATATTTCCTGCCAGTTATTCTATCCTATCGATAATCCGATGATCCGCGCAAAATTGTTTGTCGACGCCGGCGGGAACAGCAAGTGGGAAGTGTCAGACGGGTCTGGCAAGGAGTACATCTTTGACCACAGGAGGAAGATCGTCACCCTGAAGAACCTGCAGTGGGACCCGTACGAGATCAATACTCCTGCTGGCGAGTATGGTCATGATTGTGTGTACCATGATATTCTTCCGTGCACTGCAACTTATGCTGCTTTTGCTAATTTTGATGCGTCTGACGTTGCATTGTATACCTACCAGTTTGACCTGACCGAGATCCGTGATATTGCTCAGGTGAACAAGATCTTTTTCAACTGGGTTGATGTGTCAGGGACGTATGCGTACGATGTCTTGAAGCAGTATAAAGTGGAACAGATGTGTGATTTCATGGGCAATCATGTGCCTGGCGAGGATTATATGTTCTGCAATTCTGGAAAGCATAACGGGGTCCCGGATAGTCCTATTACTGGTGGCTGGACCACCTGCCCTGTGCTTAGTCATGTTACAGGAAGCGGCTCCTACACAGCAGACAGCTATCTTGACAATGTGGTCATCACCACAGGCTCGAATTTCTGGACAGGCATGCAGCTGCAGTCGAACGGTGTTGTCGGGTATGTGTACAAGTTTGTCTATGGTTCAAGGGATGATAAGCAGGAAGAGCAGCCTTCTTTCCGCCGTGATGAACGCTGGGAATACGATCTCTGTCCTGGCTTGACGTATTTTTCCATCAATATTCCTGGCATCTATTCTGACAAGAAGCTGACTGATGCGAAACTCCTCTATTTCGGGACAGGGGACAGCCTGGAGGCAAGCGCAGACACGCTCGAATCAGCATCATTATCCTATTCCTTCATCAACAAGGCAGGGACGACGAGGAATACGTCGAAGTTAAGGCTTGATTCTGTCGTCCTTAAGGGATTCGGAGGAACGGCACAGCCGCCGTTTGCCTTTGGCTACAATACAGATGGTTTGCTGCAGTCCATCACGACCCCTCTTGGCGGAGTCGTCACTGTCGCATATGAGCCGCGCTCTTACGAGTACATCGGAGGAAATGATGGGGTCTCAGTTGTCAACCTGAGCGAGGGGGATATCATCGACGAAGTGCAGAGCATGTACCTTCCTTGGCTCGGGGAATATCGTGATGTTCCTGTATATAATATCAAGCATTACATTGATTTCAAGCGCAAGAAAGGAGCAGAGGGCATGACCAAGATAACAGGTCTCACTCTCGGCGCTGATAATGGATGCGGCCATGGCGTTGCAGGCAATGAATGCATGTATGCGTTTGCCGTCGGTGACGTGTTCAACCTGTTCGTGGTGAACGTAACGAATGTGGATAAGATCACACTGGTCGATAATTTTGAGGGTTATGACCCTGATGAAATACCTGGAGTAAAGCGTGCAGGAATCGCCTATTATTCCATCGCAGGCCAACATCCTTACGTGTATTCAGGAAGGTACAAGGACTCGGATTCTGCTGGTGTCATCGATGTGCATTATGTTGATGTTAGTCACGGGATGAAGCTGTTCCGGCCCTGGACTTATCAACCTGCTCCTTTGTCATTCATTCCAAAGGACATGAAACGGAAAAATGCGATTGTGTATGTCCTTGGCAACAGCAAGGCAAATGGCAGGGGAAAGCTTGCGGTCATGAACGTGGCAACTCCTTCAACCCCGACCATCGTGACGACATTGGACGTGGGGACTGTCGACAATCAGAATGCGAATGCCCTTGCGATCTCAGGGAACATGCTCTTTGTCGCAACGACCGCAGGGATCAAGGCGTATTCTCTTTTGTCACCGACAAACCCTTCGCTTCGCACGACCATCTCCCCGACGACAAGCTTCACCCGCGTGGAAATCGATAATGACGGAACGTACTTGTATGCGCAAAGCGGGCTAATGATCAAGCAGTATCTCATCCACGGCGATGTCTCACCATATCTTACTGAGATGATGTCGACAGAGACATTGGCTCCTGGCTTCATCGTCGCCGATGATGTGCTCCTCGACAAGGGATTGGATTTTGGCGACAGCCACAATACGTACACGGCGATGGCTCCTGACCATACAGGATC
>JAGVFV010000187.1 GCA_020057445.1 archaeon
AGAGCCTGCCTGATTGGTGACTTCAGTCCTATCGACCAGACCGCGCTTATATTCCCGCGACGAAAGGTATGAATCATATTCTGCAGACCATCCACCACTAATCGGATCAGTGTGCCAGTTTCGCTCATTCTCAAATCCATCGTCTTTGACACTTGTGTAATATGTCTTGGTTGTTCCATATCCTGAAAGAGTTTCAGAAACCCAGGCATATCCAACATAATCCGGTCCTTGGCCTGATAGTTTTTTCCAATTACTAAAGAATCTGAAGTAGGGAACCAGATCTCTGACCGCAGATCCCTCTCCGTACGAGTATGCCTTGGTGACCACATTATTCAAGCCATCATTGACAGTAATATCCTTCACCCGGATTCCTCCTCCCTTTATCGGAGATGTTATCGAGACCGGAGTGATAAGATCACGTCCACCAGTCCCATCATTCGGAATCCAATTGACTGGGCGCTTGTCCTGAAGATTTGCACCGCTAGGCCCGTACCATGCATTATCGCTGTATTTATTCGAAACATAAGTATATTGGTCGTTTTCATACGTGTATGAAATGCTTCCACCAGTGGGGTAATCGACTTTTGTCAATGACCATGCGCTCGCATAAGGTCTTCCTGATTCTTCCCCAGCAGAATAATCATCTTGGTCGAGGACGTGCTTGATTCCACAATAGAAGCAAGTGACCGGATGGGCCTGGCAATTTGCCCATGCACAGACGCTGTTTCCTTCAGCTGAAGACCACCAGTTGAAGTTCACTCCATTATTTGCGACTTTGCCATTATAGAAATCCCACATATCCCTTGCAAAATACTGGTAATCAGGGTTATACCCATAGGTAAACTTTGTTGAAGGAATGCTGGTCAATCCATCACTTCCCTTATTTTTCACTTCCATTAATGTCAATTTTCCTCTTCCTGCTCGTTCGCTTCCTTTTGCAAGCTCATAAGAAAGGCCATAACCCGGATTCTGGGCGTACGTCAAATCGACTTCAGATACAAGAGTTTCAGCAGCAGCGAGTTTGCTCTTGAGCTGAATCTTATCTAAATAGGGAACGATTTGGTTCAAATCATCTTTCAGGTCAGGCCGATCTGTCGCGCGAATGAAATATGCTTTACTCGTCTGTGTTTCAATGGTGTTGATATATACTTTTTCTGTCTCAACAGTGTATTTGGAGAAATAGAATAAGAATCCGAAATACCATGCATCATTGCGGACATCCAAACCTGCAAAATCTCCAAGCGATAAATCATATGCTGGCGGATTAGTACCATGCAAAATTTCTGCCGGATATTGGGAAATGCGAGGATAGGTGTACTTGTATTTTGCAGCCCCTAATGGATTCACATAATCAAACTTGATCCAGGATCCATGATTGTCATCGTATGAATCTGAAGATCGCATCTCTGTCAGGTACCATGCATATGCATAATCGCAAGATTCATCATCATCAGTGCCCATTGGCGCATCTTCAATAATATTTTGATGCGCGGCATTGTATTTGGCTCCTTTTGCAACAGTATTCGCCCCAGGAATAACTCTTGTCTTTACAGCTCTTCCAAATCTATATAGCGTTCCGTCTTCTGTAATGACTTCCCAGCTCGTTATCTGACCGCCAACAAAAGTGGGAGTCACTTTCAGATTTCTCCAATTAGCGAGGTTCCAATTCGTCTTTGTGTTGTCAACTATCAGTTTTCCTCCGATTCCGGGAGCTGAAATGGAATAATAGTCCTGATCCATATAATCTTCTGCATCGTTTCCTGCATCATTCAACCATCCATATTTTCCACCGCAATTGTTATAATCATCAGGAACATTTACAACCGAGCGAGTAATTGCGCCTACTCCCAAATCCCAGCCTAAACCGACCCACGAGGCTTCTTCATCCATACGAATCCCAGGACTATAACTTAATGTCAATGGATAATTTAATCCATTCATTCCAGGAACGGTAAGCAAGGGGACGCTTAAAGAAATATCACCAGTATAACCTGGCGAGGAAGCCCCAACTTTTGAAAATGAAGCAGCTTCGGGAGCGCTATTTCCTTCCCCAAACACGAGTGGGATGCTGACGATAACAAACAACAATAGTGCAGATATTAGGTTTGTGGTTTTCATTTTTTTCAGCCATGATTTAATTTTATTCTCATCGTTAATTTATTCGTACTCCCGCAGCAGCACTTACTCCTGAACCATCATTCCAAGAAGGTTGAATAAATGCGGCAGTATTTGCAGGAAGAGGACCATATCCCTTTGGAGTTTGAACACTCGCATATGCACCCACTGAGCCATCATAAGTGACAGCTCCTGACATTCTCCAACTATTCACATAAGGATTGACACCAGATCTTATCCCTGCGCTTCCGCTAAATTGCGGCCTGGAAATAAATCGTGTTGATTGAGAGCCTGATTTTCCCATTAGGGGATCAGAAAATGAAGTTTTTCCAATGGTGCGGGAATATTGAACATTCGCGCCACCAGTGACTGCAAGATTTTTTCCAACTCCCCTTTGGGCATAAAGTGAAAGTCCTGCAGCTTGAGAGGTATAATCTCCAGATGCAGTTGGACTTATTGCGGGTTGATATGGGTTCGTCTGACTGCTTTGTCCTTTCCAATTGAATCCTGATCTCACTGGAGCAGTATAGCTTCCCGTTGTTTCAACTAGTGTGCCAAGCATTGAAAATTGTTGTGAAACAGATACGCCGACTCTCATACCGGTTCCTTGAGTCACCCCTAGACCGCTTACTACCCCCGTATTTCCTTCGTTTCTCAAAGGAGTCTGTCCTTCTGTATTCTTATTATCTGGATCATGCGCAGAATTTGAGGAGATGTCAATTCCTAATCCAATTCCTTTCCCGATGTTATAATCTAGCCCTATTTGGCCGACACCATAAGTTCCATCCGACCTGAAACTCATGCTTATTGCTGCATCATTTTGTTCCTGGTTTCGTTGAATATCTGCATTGACCGGATCATATTTCACTGGTGCATCATCCATCCCCGTCGGGTCCACGAATTTCATCGGATTATCCGCCCCATACGCGTAATTCGTCCCTGTCCTCGTTATCGGGTCCACGCTCGTGAACCTTCCCGTCCTTGGATCCATGTACCTCGCACCGAAATAGTATTTGGAATCGTCCAGTTCCTTCCCTGTGAACAAATACTTCGGCTTTGAAGAAGCATAGCTCTGCAATGACAATGTCTTTCCGTACGGGTATGACACCGACTTGCTCTGCATCGTCCCTGCCGCATTCGTCGACATCCTATTCGATGATAAGAAGTCCTGCATGTAGTACGTTGTCTCGGAGTTCTTGATGCTTGCGATGAGGCCTCCAGAATAGACGTACATGGTCTGTCCTGCGACAGTGAGCGGAAGCGGAGGGCTGCTGGCGCCGCCTGAAGCTGCATCCCCTCCAAGGGGGGCTATTGCACGCCCGACAGTCGCTTTTGATCCAATCGATGTACCCAACACTTTCCCCTCCAATAGGAAGCTTGCCATGAACATGATGGCGACGATAGCTACTGCAGTTATGATGACTAATAGCGCTAACCCTTCCCTCTTTGCCATTCTTGGCATTTCCACTTGATTTCTGATTTATAAATATTCCGATTAAAACTGCGGATTCCTGCACTCCGCGGCCTCTAGAGCAAGAGCAAGCCGGCAAAAACAAAGAAAACAACGGATCTGCCAAGCCGGACCGCAAAATAGTAATCCAACTCGTGATTGCCCTCTGCAATCGCGTCTTCATTTCTTCCAGAACAGTTCTTTGCTTTTTCAGAATTGCACAGAACCTATAAAATGCAGGTGACGGAGCACTATCTTTATAAATTACTACTGCTTAACAGTGGCAAAATGCACGTTGGGGACGTACATAAGAGAGGACTAGTTTTCTTAGCAATCATCATGGCAGTCCTTGCCTGCATTCTTGCCGCTGAGGGAAAGGTCAGCAAAGATAAGATGCCAACGACGGATTCGACACTCCAAAACGCAGCTTTCCCAGACACGAAGGATGTCCTTCTTCCTCCACTGGCAACGCCTAACATGACAGCGCCAGACAATACTTCTGACGGACAGCCAACGAAAGACAGCATACAGACAGAATTAAAGGCAAGCGATGACATCACCAAAGCGAGCGGCAGGCAGCTCCTCCCTGCTTCCGACGAGACCGCCCGCCAACCCACAGAAACAGCGCCAAACACCAAAGAAGAGCCTATCACAGAAGACATCATCACAGGCGCAGTCATCCTCCCTGAAGAGATGACGGCAATCAGCGACGATAATCTTACCGAAGCCATCACCACAGAGATCGACGAGACAGAAATAAATATCACTGAGATCAATGATACAGAAATAAATGAGTCAGACCTGAACACGACAGTAATAAATGAAACAGAAATGAACATCACAGAAATAAACGAGACAGAACTGAATATGACAGAGATAAACGAGACAGTGATCAACATAACCGAGAACATCACAGAAAACATCACACTCATAGTCAACATCACCGAGAACATCACGGTCAACATCACGGAAAACATGACCAACCAGACTCCTCTTCGGTCTGGCGATCATCAGAGCATCAACATCATCGTCAACGGAAGGATCATGGCAACACTCACCGGAAGCCAGACGGTTTATTATCTTGACGATACCATCGGATCAGTGCAAAAGACCCTGAATGACAAAGGAGAGATCACGAGCAGATCAACATTCTATCCGTATGGAAAGATCCTCTCGAGAAACAGCCTCTCGACAGGGGATCCCGCCTACGGCTTTGCAGGGAAGGAAGAGGACGGATCCCTCTCCTATTTTGGCGCGCGCTACCTCATATCCTCCATTGGCCAGTTCGCATCGACAGACCCGATCATGCACGGCAGCCAGACAAGCTATTCCTATGCAGACGACAATCCGCTTCGGCTCGTCGATCCGACAGGAAAAGACGCAGAACCCACCGCATTTCCAGGACCGTACGCATCAGACAGCCCACAGATGATATCATACCAGGCAGACCTCCTCACCTATCAGGCGCAGCACGGGCAAGCGCAGGACTTCCGAAGGACACAGGCACAGCTTGGAGACACGCTTGGCGTCACCCTGCCGCGGGTCATCGGACACCTGGACAATCCTTCGCTTGTGAGCGATCTCCAAGAGGCATCATCCCTTTCCGGCATCTCAGAGCCCATGATCTTTGCCACAGCTGCGCAGGAAGGAGGAGCAGCCTTTGTCCGCAATTACCAATCAGACAGCCTCATCACCACACGGGCAATAGGCATGGACTCATACTGGGCAGACAGGCCGCGGCTTGAAGACCAGGGAATCCCGACGAGCAGCGACTCTGTCGGCACGTGGACAAATGAAGGAGGAATGCCATCTACAGTCACACGGCTCTCCATGCGCCAGGCGCTCCTTGGCACGGCGGGCATGCTTGCCATGCGAAGGGAGGCATTGAACGAGCATACAGACCGCTATGGCATCACCCTCAATCCTCTCGAGACAAACTATTATAATTATGTGTATTACAATGTCGGGACTGGATTTCGTAATCCCACCGGCCGACTCGCAGGGCAGGGCATCCTTCGCACAGGAGGAATCAACTCAGTCTATGCGAACACGCGGGCGCAGACAGACAGGGTCAACATCAACGCAGGACATGTCGCAGGGAACGCAGCCCTCATCGACCACCTCGGCTGGTTCGCACCACAAACACCACAACCATGAAAAACAACAAAATTTACTACTATAAAAGGATAAAAAATGGAAATATTTAAAAGGGAAGACATCCTCCATCCTAAGATGAGACGAATAGCGACAGTAGCGCTCGCGCTTGGCATAGCAATCGGAGGCTGCGCTGCAAAGAAAGAGGCCACAGCGGACAAGCTTAGCCACGCTCCTTCTCTCGAAGAAGTCATCAAGAGCCCAAGACACATCGCTTACGATCCTCTCCCCTCATTCGCAGGACAGGAAACCTATGGCCCGACAGACTGGGCAAGAATCCACGAAGGACTCGAGCTTTCCCGAACACCAGTCTACCAGGACACGACACTCGTCGACGTCATCACCGCAGTACGAATCGACCCTGCAAAGTACGGCTTTCGCGTCTTTTCCACCTACAGCGGGAAAGAACAGCTCGAGACCCACAGCATAGACAACTGGCTACAGCGCGCGACAGGGCCTGACGGCGAACCCATCCAAGCATTATTCTCAGGAGTAGAGACCAACCAGCCGTACGGCGACCCGGCATTTGGCATCATCCAGGACGGGCAGAAGAAAGGAACAAACGGCAGGGAATTCACACTGACAGGATTATTCCTTGCAGAGCCAAAAGACAAATCGCTTCCGCTTGCCACTATCATTAATGCAAGCATCGATACGTCCATTGCGGAAAATTACTCGCAAGGAGTCGAATCTCTCCTCATCATCGGCAAGGGAATTCCGACACGATTGACCACAATCCGATCAAACCACATCGCCCTGGGAAATGATGCTGACGGCAAGATCATCGTCGCCGCATCAGAAGGGGGAAACTTCACCTACTCAGGATTCGCCCACGCGCTCACAGAACTTCCGCTCAGATTAGAGAACGGCATCTACCTTGAAAGCGGAAGGGACGTGCACCTGGCGCTCCCCGGAACATACACTCTTTCCGGAGCGTACAATACCGCAAGCCCGAAGGACCCCACTGCAAGAAAAGGAGAAAGCAAGCTCGTCTCGTCGGCAATCGGGATCTACGAACGATAATATGCCTTTTCCTATCGACACGGCAACGACGAAATATCTCCGATAAGAAATTTTAAATAGTCCCATATCCAAAAAACCAGGAATGCACAACAGAACCCTCTTCCTCTCAAGCGTCCTTCTCCTCTTCATAGGAGCCATAGTCATGCTTGCCATTTTTTCTCATCCGGTAACGAACGCGGGAAAAGCGACAAATCCTCTTCTTCCTGTTGAAGAAACCGGCGGGACACAAATGCCCCTCACGAGCACTGGAACGACAACCTATATCTACGGCAGCAAGCTCATCGCAAAGAAAGACACGATAACAACGTACCACTTCCAGGATCTCATCGGAAGCAACACCATCACCACAGACAATACCGGAACTGTCAAAAGCAGATACACGAGCTATCCGTACGGAAAGATACTCAAAAAAGAAAGTACGTCATCAGGACAACAGAGATACACCTACACAGGAAAAGAGGAAGACGGCAAGCTCACATATTTCGGAGCACGATACATGTACCCGAGGACAGGAAGGTTCACGAGCGCGGAT
>JAGVFV010000031.1 GCA_020057445.1 archaeon
AAGACCCATCAACCCCAACACCTCAATCATGCCTTTATCGACAGCAAATTCGATCTCCCTTGACGCCTTCACAGACTTGCTGCCGGCTATTTTCTCCTTGAAGGTCAGTATGTATTCGATGCCGATCTGCCTGATCCTCACTATCTTATCTTCAGCATACAACTTGCCATCAGGAAAATCATAGAACATCGCTATGATCTCACCGCAAAAAACGCTCTTTGCTCCGAGCTCTTCGAGTTTTCTTCGGATCGTAGGGACATCCGCTTCCAGAAACTTGACCTCGACTTCGTCCATGGTACAGTAAAAAGCGAGGCATTGTTAAAAATGTTGCTATTACATGAACCTTCGCAGGTACATCCCGATGGCATACCCTCCAATAGAAATGGTCACTGCCTTTGCCAAGGCAATCCCGACTTCATTTGGGATGGAAGATTCTTCAATCTGCTCTTGCATCTTCCTGATCTTCTTGAACTTATCAGGGTCATCCCGCATGCTTTGGAGGAGATCGCGGCGGCTTTCTTCATTATGCAAGACCACCTCGAGTGTTTTCCTGCGTAGATGCGCTTGGTAGCCTTTTGCGACGCCTGCAAGGATGCTTGGACCTGAAAACAAGAACGCTAATTGATAAGTATCAAGGGACTGCCCTCCGTGAAAAATGCCTGCAAGGATGCCTCCTACGAATGGAGCGACATACACACCGACATCTTCGACAAGCCTTAACGCGTTTTTCTTTCCTTGGACCGTCTCTGCAAAATATCCTTTGATCAGCCTGTCTTCAAGAGAATTATAGGAGTACTGCTTCTCACTCGTAAAGTCGGCCATGTCCATCCGCGAACTGACCCGTATATAAAAAGATTATGACGGAAGGATGATGGCAGCTGAACAAGCAAGTTTCCAATAATTCGGAAAATATGCGAATTTTCTGAAAATATATAAATATTCTGAATAATATAATAGAATTCAGAAAAATATTTAAAGATAGACGTATCTGACATGATGATGACATTGGCAAAACGGATCGGCTATCGAGGAGAAATCGTCATCCCGAAAAGGGTCAGGGAACTTGCGGGATTCACCACTCGTACTGAAGTCGTCTTTTTCCCTGTCGATAACGGCATCATGATGATTCCTGTGCGAAAGAGCCTGAGCGAGCTTTCTGGGCTCTTTAGCGACCTGAAGACAAAAAATAGCAAAAAACTCGACGAAGAAATGTTCGAATTTATCGGAAGATGAACATATTCATCGACTCGAACATATTCCTTGACATGCTTTCTGGCGAAGACGACGGGAAATATAAGGAGATATTCGACAGTAAGAGCAACCGGTTCTTCACCAATACGCTTGTCCTCAACGAAGTCAGGTTCAAGCTCCTCTTCATCATGGCTTCGCAAAGACTCAAGACGACAAAAAAATTTGCCATCATCAAGAAGATAAAATCAGACAAAACCCTTCGAGAACTTGCTTATGCGCGCTATATCGACTTCTTCGCGACAGTCAGCGCACACTGCACGATCCTCCCGCAACCTGAAGAGGAAGTCGCGTCCTATACTCTTACGAAGGATATTGGACTTCTCCCTGCTGACGCAGACATCATCATGAGCATGCGACAGGAAGGAATCACAACGATACTTACGACAGATGATGACTTCAAGAAGGTGCCTGGCATCAAGGTGATGGAGCCTTGACTGCAGTAAACAATGGACCAGTCGGGATTGATATGTTTGTGTGTTATAGTTGGGAAAGCAAGCATGCTTTGATCAATAAAAGAAGTCTATCGCTTTTTCAGGTTCAACTCGGTATTCTATTTTTCCTTCATAAAAGCCAAAACGTGCGATTAAAATAGGATTGAGAAGTGCAAAGCCAAAGCGTGAGTGGCTTTGCCTATTTTCGACATAAATATTCATTCCAGGAACGCTGATTCCATCATTAAAAGGAGAATCTTGCCACATAGGAAAACCTTTCATTTCTGCTACAAACTTTTTTCCATTCAAGTCAAATGCAAGTCGATGGCCTTTTCCATCTTTTATAAACGCATACATGAGCTGTAACATAGGTCTTGCTACATCCTGATGGGTTAGGCCTCTTCGCGAAACATAATCATTATCTGTTGAAAGGATATCCAGAAGGGACTCAGAATATAGTCGAAAACCATCTGTCGACCCGTAATAATCTCCTTTTTTAATCGTATTCATATCTCTCATATCCGGAAGCATTCTCCTTTCGAGCTCAGAGATTGGCAATCCTGTAAGATGCGTTATTGATCGGATTGCTTCTGTACGATTGACTCCACCAATGCTGAATATACCATCCTGCTCAGTTGCTGTAAAAACGGATGGAAGCGTATTTTCCAATTTAGTATATTTAGTTTCAGGTTGTTTTTCCTGTCTTTTGGGATTATACGTCAACATAGCTATTAGTGGAAGAATAGGCATTGCAAGGGTGACAAGAATATCAATGCTTCGTTCTCTTACTCTCAAGAATGGATTTTTCCCCGTTGTGGTATTCCTTATTGCATCCCAATATTTTCCGTTTGGTGGATTATATGAAAATCCTTCATGATATCCTGTATAGGTTTCTGTAAGATCTTGGTTTTCAGGCATGTTCTTTCAATAGAGGATTCCATTATAATTAATATAGATTCCCTTTATAGTGAAAAAAAATGATGGACCAACGAGATTTGTAACATCGACTGCGGTCGATGAAGTTTGTCTTTCTTCGAAAGCCAAACAACCAGTAACTGCGGTTACTGGAATTTATGATTACCTCTGCAATCACAAATAATCCACAGCCTCTCTACACGCCCAAGGTAGCGTTAGAAAATATTGCTGGACTGGGCGGGATTTGTCACAGCAACTGCGGTTGCTGAAGTTTGTGTCCGCTTGCGCGTCCCCAAACAACCCACAGCCTCTCCAAACGCTTGAAGGGAGTGGTAGAAAATATTGCTGGACTGGGCGGGATTTGAACCCACAGCCTCTCCCACGCCAAGGGAGCGTTCTACCGAGTTGAACTACCAGCCCGATGGACCAGTCGGGAGTTTCACCATTCCTCGTCAGAGGATTGTTTTGAACCCGAAGTCTTCCCCCTGCGAAGGGGACGTCATCTCTCGTTGCGATGCAATACCGAGTTAGACCACTGGCCCGTAATGCATAAAGAAAAATGGAGGATTTAAAAAGCATGCGGTAAGGCGACGTGATTCTCAGATTTTCTGGATAATAACCGATACCTTTTTAAATTTCTGGCTATTGGATATTCTCGTGGGGATTTTCCTCGGAGGCAGAACATGTCAGAAACGATCATAGTCAAGACAAAACTCAAAGAGCTCGTGAAGGGATACAATGTGTCCGGCGATTTTGCAGAAGCTCTCGACGTCAAAGTGAAGGCGCTCATCCAGGATGCCATGAAACGAGCAGAAGGGAATAACAGGAAGACAGTCATGGCAAAAGACATCTAGGAATCCATCCTGTCTTCAATCTTTTTTTTCAGCAGTTCGATACGCGCGACCAATAAATCCCGGATATGCTGATCGGGATATTGTCCTTGGATCTTCTGCACCATCTCTTCTGCGCTCCTCACTTCATCCATGAGCTCCCGAAGGATGATCTGGCGCTTGAGGAAACGGATCTCATCAAGCCTTTTTTGGTGGATGAGAGGAAGCTCGCTAAAGATGATTCCTTCGAAAGATTGCTTCTTTTGAAGGTTTGACAGCCGCTTTTCAAGCTTTTCAGCGATGAGTTCAGCGACGCTTTCAGAAACCGCTTCTCTTGGCAACATCACAGGAGGTATGAATAAATCCTCTTTTTCCATATGCACGGTCGCATTCGCCCGTACATAAGCGGCAAGAACATTCATGTCTTCACAAACCTTGAGAGCAAATTTTTCTTCGGAGGCAAAGGAATCTCCTCAGGGACTGTCGGCGGCGCGACCATCGAGACGCTCGGATAACTCTCTTTTGCCTCCTCAGCAATGATATCCTGGCTGATAGGCCTTGGAATCTCGATCTCAAAAGGCCCTCCCTGATTCTTGATGCTCACCTCGCGTCTTGGCTGCTCAATAGGCGGTATCCTGAATGCGGATCTTCGCTGGAGACGCACTTCCTCGATCTTAGAATGCATCCCTTTCAAAAGCATGCTCAACTGGTTGATCTGTATCTGCTGGTCACGCACCATGTTCACCATGGCGATGATCCCTGCAGATATCTTCTCGTTCTGCGCCTCTATCTTCGAGAGACGGTCATCCTGGGATGGCGCCTGCGCCATCTCCTTCTGCACACGGTCAAGGAACAATAGCTGCTTTTCAAAAGCGACATTGAGGCGGAGAAGCGACGTATTCAACGACCTGATGACATCCGGAGGTACAGGAGAAATCTCATCAGCATCAGGCAAAGATGGAAGCGGGAAACTGCTGCGATCATCCCGAAGCCGCTTCAATTCGCTTCGCAAGAGATCTAATTCCTGATGAGAAACCAGCTCATACTCATCAACCATACACCACCTCTTCACTCAATCCCAGCAGGATGTCCTATAAAAAGTTTTCCATAGGGAATGTATCCTCGTTAACATAACATTTATATACAAGAATGAGGAAAGACAAAGAGAGGTGACGTATGACTAAGTCTAATGAAGACCTTAAGGTACTTCGGGAGAAAGTCCTGCATGATACTGCGCCGCAAGACGCATTCTGGACATGCCACGGCACGATCATCAGGAATATCTACGAACTCCTCTCCACCATCAATGTCCTCAATGATTTTGCGTTCAAGTATCATGTGAACGTCGACCATACCAAGAATGATTTTGGAAAATGGATAGATGAAGTGCTCAAGGATCCTGAACTCTCCAAACGGCTGAAGAACATCTACGACAAGGAATTATACGCGCGGATCATCGAGAGAAGGATACGGGAGTTAGAACACGCGTAAATCAAAGAATTATTCCTCTTTCTCAATGGCAGTTGCAACTTCATGCATTGTTTTACCCAATTGAATGGATGCATCTCTCGTTTTACGGTTTGCTTGGGTTGCCACTGCCTCTGATACTGTGGCGATGACTTCTCCATGATAGTTTTTCTTTTCATAGCCAGAATGCGATTCCGCTTTGCGTAAATCTTCCGCTTCGGTAAATTTATCGTCTGCCTCCTTGAAAGCGGCTTCAATAAGACGAAATTTCTCTTGAAGATAATCGCTCTTATACTTTCTACCGAACATATTTTCACCTTTACAGGTTCATCCTGATATTGTCGATGTTCTTCGCAATCTCCTCTCCCTTCTTTGTGAGAGTCAAGACCTTCAATCTTCCTTGCTTCTCAAAACTGATAAGACCAGCCTTCTGCATCTCCTGCAGGATCTTCACCACATGAGAATACGTGCAATCCACCTGTTTTGCGAGAGAGCTCGCGTACATCGCCTGGTTCTTGTTCAGCAGATGGACGAGCATCAGCGCAGGTTTTTCCCGCAGAAACACATTGAACACGCGTGAAGTTTTTGGCATCAGTCCCCCTTAACATATACATTCTGTACTATATGATTTGAAGTGTATGTCTCTTTATATATCTTTCGTTTTCGCCGATTTCGCTTTTCTCGACGGAAACCCACCAACAATTCATTTTACTGGCATATCGTATTTAAATATTTTGCGATTAATAAAAAAAAAGAAAACACGAGAATAAAAAAATTGTCAAGAAAAAATTTATGACAGGACTTCGAGAATAATTCTTGAAATTCCACCACTGCTCTTCTCTGACCGTATGCTTTTTAAATCATGTCTATTTCTTTTCAATTCTTGCCCCTATCGTTCAGCTTGGATACGCAAAATCCGCAGATTTTACCGGATTTGCGCGTAGAGCAAATAGGATGTGAGCTTGCGGAGAATCGGTGCAATCCGGTTTTGCGAACAGCTTAAGACCAGGGTTCAAATCCCTGTAGGGGCAGTACGTTTTTTCCCTAAAAACAGAACAACATTTTAATACTAGTACTCGTCTTTATTTTAATATGATGAAACAAGCCATAATTTTAGCAATTCTCCTCATTTTCATCGCAGGATGTTCAAAAGTACAGGAACCTCCAGTGCCACCAATAAATACGACCCCGACAATAAATACAACACACACGATATCAGGGATTCAGGATTTGTCGCTCAATGAAGAAGACCTAGAGCAACTAGGGATGGCTCCCGATCGAAACGAGCAGGACTTGCAGGAACTGGGGATTGACAATGGGACTAATTGCAGAACAGATGAAAATTATACAAATATTGTCGATTCATCACAGGGGCAATATGGCATGTGTGTCTACACCATTAGCAGCTTGAATGATACCCAAGTGATAATTGAATTGCAGAAATTTACAAATTACGAAGCCCTAAATGGCTCATATCAATATTCATCCCTGCACTTGTTCAGTGTCGAAGGCCTCATCAGCGAGAATGATTATGGGGACCAGAGCAGATTCCGTGTGAACAATGTGCATGATTATGGGGGCGAGTTCAATGATCCAAATGTATACTATTATCATCTTTGGATCTGCAAAAATGAATACCTCATTCACATAACTTCTAAAGGAAGAAACAAGGAAGCTGTAGACCATATTGCAAAAATAGGGCGGCTGATCCTGTCAAAATTCGGGTAAATAATGCAGTGTTTAGCAGACAACTTAACAAGATCATAAATTAGCTTCAAAACTGGGGATTATACGATAAACCCTGTAGGGGCGGGCCTATTTCTTCATCCGATGCCGAAGCACAAGAGTCGTCAGCAAGAGCGCGGATATGCAAAGGAGCACCGCTATCAATCCGAGCAATGACGGTATTCCTCCGTTCTCATAGACAACATATCCTGTCACTCCAGAGATGCCATCTGCATTGAGCTCTGCGCTCTTCTCATACGAGGCATTCTTCGTGAAAAGCCTAAGCACCCCTTTCGTGATCCTCAAGGATGCGGACGGTGTCAGGATGACTTTCTCTGCAGACTTGCTCTCGCCCGAAAGCCCTTCAACATCTGAAGGGAAGGCTTCGCAGGAAATGTTGTCTTCTGCACGAAAGCCGATGAGCTTTCCTGTCTTCTCCATGGACTCGTTTCCATTCACTATCCAAGCATAGGACACGAACACCTTATCTGCCTGCTCGTCATTGACGGCGAGGGCGCAAGTGAGAATTGCATCAGAGTACGCCTCCTTTGGAAGGATCTCAATGGTCGTGATCGCCGGCGGCCTGTTCAGGACTGTCAATTTCACCACGCCAACAACAGAATTCGCATGGACGACAGGCAAAAGCAAGATGAGCATGAATATTAGATACCAGCGCATGGATTACAGAATGGCTCTTGCATTCAAAAAGTTTGTTATCAATAGTCCGAAGATTGCGACAACCACGAAGAGGAAATACAATGGCAATGCCTTCATGAAGAGCTTTGTCCTGTCCCATCTTTCCTGCTCTGCAATACCGGTCAGGAGCGCGGAAGTCAACAGCAGGTAGAGCCCTGCGATGGCAGAAGAGACGATAGCTGCGTCTCCTGTCGTAAAAGAGAACACGAGAGCGATCAGCATCAGAGAATATGCCTCTTTCCGAAGGATGAAATGCATGGCAAGCATGGCTGCAAAGATGACCATTCCCTTGATATCGAGCCTGAGCATGAAAGCAACGCTTGCCATCAGCACGACCACAAGCACATGCTGGGCTATCATGAAATACCTTCTTCCAGAAGAAAGCTCGCTCTTTGCATGAGAAGCGACAAAGAAACCGGCAGTATATACAAGCATAAGAACGACAAGGACGAGCAATGACACTATCATCCTAATGTCCCATTTGCCCACTTGCCGCAAGGAACCCCTGAAACAGTAAGGTCAGGAAATCCAAAACCAGTCCTGTTGTCGACAGTGATGATCTTGCCTTTCTGGTCAGTTATGTAGATGCAGAACTTGCCCTTGATGTTGTTCTCTTTGCGGAAGTCTTCAGGATTCGTATGAAAGCAATTAGCAAGCTTTTGCCCATCCACATACTTTCCATCGATGAACGAGCAATTCCCCCCGCCGCTTCCAAGGTACAGGCGCTCGCTGATATACTTTCCCTCGCGCTGCAAGTTATTGATATCAGCCTTTGGCTCACGGACGAGAAGAGAATAGAAAAGAGTCATGACGATCACAAAGATGGCTACAGCGACAACGAGATCAAGAGACCATGCCTGCGCATTCTTCATCATGAACACCCCTTTTCGCTTTTATCCATCAGCTGGCTTTAAATATTTTATGCTTCAGTCATGCACATCGAGGATGTCCCTGATCTGGCTGAAGATCTTTTTCGCCTCTGCGTTCAATCGCACCTTTTCCCCAAGGATATTCTCTTTGGTCACGAGCTTTCGGAGCTGCACGTGGAAGCGGAAGCACTGGCTTGTGCCTGAAGGGCGTATCGTCAACCAATTCAAGGGATCATCGCCGAGGAACAGGCGTATGCCCTCATCTGGGAATCCTACCCAATTATGCACTGCATCATATTTTCCTGTCTTGAACACTTTTGCAGAAGTCACCTGATGCGGCCCTAACTTGACTTTTTTCCCGGCAAGGATCTCTTGTAAAAACGTGTCAGCGCGCTTCAGGATGCGGATCTTCTTTGTGATGCCTTCCAATCCCTCATATTGTCCAAATTGCGGGGAAGGATCATAGGCATTGACAAAAAGCCCTATTTCCTTATCAAGATACACCTCATCAAGCAGGTCAAGGACTGTCTTTCCCTGCGATTTTGCATAGGCAAGGAGCTCTGCGAAAAGAAGCGCGGCCAAGGTGCCGTCCTTGTCCTTCACATGTCCGCCGACACCAAGGTCTGTCTGAACCATAGGAGGGCTGCCAAGTATGGAAAATCCATTGCTCTGCTCGCAGACAAGCACGTTATAATCCCTTCCTTCCATGTCAAAAATGTCAAAAATCATATCATGGTTCTTCTCAGGATCGATATTCTCTTTCCGCCAGGTCTTCTGGACGCTATTGGAAAGGTACGTGAATCCGACCCACGTCTTTATGTACCCGAGGCCAAACCTCTTTGCGAGAAGCCCGATCGCGTCTGTCGTGATATGGGTGTAGCCGACAAATTTCTTTTCAACATCAGGAATCTTTCCATTGTTCCTCTTCTGCTCTTGCATCAGGCGGTACCATACGAGGACTGTCCATGCCTCATCAGCCGTAAGCAGGATATGGGATTTGTCCTGATACGCCGCATGCAGGACCGGCGTCTTTACCACAATGCCGATCCTGTCTGCATCAGGGTCTGTTCCCATGAATGCATCCAGATTATCAAATGCGGCTTGTCCGTGCTCTTTGACAAATTCACGCATCGCGACTTCCATCGTCGTGACATCACCGGGGTCTGGTTGCTGCGCGACCTTGAACAACGGGAACCAGCCATTGAGGTCCTGCATGCTCTTCACGACCTGCAGGTTCTTGAAACCAAAGTCATTGAGGAGCCGCACCGTGCTCTTCCTTCCAGCGCCATGGAACGCGGCATAGCCGATATGCACTTTTGCAGCCTCTTCCTTCAAGAGCGATTCGTCGATGACAAATTGCTTTGAGTGGTTCACATGCAGGGTGTGCATGTCGATGTGCGTCCTCTTGTTCATCCTGTCAAAATAATGGCCTTCAGGAAGCGGTTTTTCTCCGCCGAGAAAGATGAGCTGTTCAATTGTCGCGTCCTCAAGATCGCCGAGCAGGATATCCTTTGTCGTCGACGGCTTGATATATTTCTCGTAGATGATGTTCCTTTCCGGCACTTCCAGCTGGGATCCAAACCTGCACACCTTGTACCCGTTATACCTCTTGTCATTATGGCTTGCGGAGATGAAGACGCCAAGATCCGCCTTCAGGTGGGCGACGGCAAACATGAGCTCTGGATACGGCACTGCCTCATCGAACAGGTAGATCTTCAGCCCATATGCGAGAAATAATCTCGTGTTCAATTCGCAAAATTCCTTCCCATGCAGCCTGTTGTCAAAGCCAAGGACGATCGAATTGAATGCCTTTGCCCGCGCATATTTTGCAAGGCCTGCGGACTTGAGCAGGAGCACGATATTGTTGATGGAATTTGGCCCTTTCAGTATCTTCGCGTCAAGCCCTCCTTTTGCGAACAGCCGCAATTCATCCTTGTCGTTTGGCTCGTCGAATGCGCGAAGGACCGCAAGGCCGCGGATGCCAGCTGTGCCGAAATTGATCTCATCGACATATAATGTGCACATATCAGTCCACCGTTTCTCCTTCACAGCGCTATCGATCGCCTTCCTGAAATTAGGCGAGAGCGTATTGATGCGGTCATCAGTGTACCACTTCTTCAGGTTCACCATCACATTCTTTTTCGCTTTTGTGTAGAGCTCTTGCGATATCCGCTTCTCTTTCAATTCCAGATCGAGATAGGCGGATATGCTTTTTTCAACTGATGCGAAATCAAGCGTCATATTCGTCCACCGAATCAGGGACGGTTTATAAACTTTATTGCCGACAAATCATAAGCTGTCATGATATCGCCAGCAAGATTATTGATATGCGATCAGGGGTGGAGATGACGATCGTAACGATCGCACTGAAGAACTCGTCATCGTGCCTTACGCGCCATACTCTCGCATGACCTTCTTCTCGACGAGGCGCTTCAACAGCCCTGGAAAGAAACCGGTCATGACGAAATTCTTCATTGCCAAGATGCCGCGATCATTCCCGAGGCTTATGACCATCGGCCTTCGGGACGGGCAATATCCTGTCAGTGCCTTTCCTTCTTCCTTCCGGATGATATTTTCCGCGATAGCCTTCCCGTGACGCTCAGCGTTCTGCGCTGTCCTCTCTTCGCTGATGGCGGCGATGTCTCCGCCTGCAAAGACAGAGTCGAGCCCTTCTATCTGCAGCGTCTGGCGTATACAGACCTCTTTCCTCTCATTGAGGATCTTTCCGTCTATATTTTTCGTCTGCGGACGCGTGCCGATGCAGGAAAAGATCAGGTCGCCTGAGTAAGACTGGCCTCTTTTCGCGATCACTCTCTTCCCATCCATCCTCGCGATCTTTGTCGACAAGATCATGTCGACACCTCTCTTGCTCAAGAATGTCTGCGCATATAACGATACTTTTTCCGCATTCCTTTCAAGGAGGAGGGGATGGTTGTGGATAAGCGTCACTTTCTTCGCTGGAAAACTTGTCGCGATCTCTGCGGCAAGCTCGACTCCGACATATCCTCCGCCGATGATGAGGACTGTCTTTGCAGCATGCAGCCTGTCTCTTGCCTGCATAATGCTCTCCCCTGACGTAGCGTCAGAAATATCTTTTCCAAGCGGCATGAATGGGACAAAGCCTGTCGCAAGCACTGCATAATCATAAGGGATCTTTTCCTTACCGACGACAATGGAGTTATTCCTGAATTGCGCCTCTCCCTGCAGGAAAGTTGTCTTCTTCAGGATTGCAGAAAAATCCTTCCGGTATCGCTTCGGATCCCCTGTCATCAGTTTTAGGACGCTTGGCGTGTATTCAAAATACGGTTTCGTGTCTATGAGGGTGACAGCAAACCTGCTTTCCAGGATCCTTGCGACGCGAAGGCCACAGAAACCGCCGCCGACAATCACCACCTTTTTCATATCATTCCATTATGATGAGTCTATTAAATATTTTTCCACTGCTCTTTTCTAATAAAAAGTATTCACTTCTTCCCTGCGTAAAGGGCATTCACCTTTTCCCAATTCACCACATTCCACCATGCCTTGATGAATTCAACCCTCTTGTACTGGTACTGCAGGTAATACGCATGCTCCCACACGTCGATGACAAGCAAAGGAATCTTCCCGTCAGCGGTTGGCGAATCCTGGTTCTGCGTATTGACGATCTCCAATTTTCCCTGATTCATGACGAGCCATGTCCAGCCTGAACCAAAGAGCTTTGCAGCCATATCAGAGAATTCCTGCTTGAACGCATCGAACGAACCATACTGCTTCTCGATCGCTATCGCGATCTCCCCTTTCAGGCCGACGTCTTTTTTCATCACATCCCAGAAAAATGTGTGGTTTGCGACACCGCCGCCGAAATTACGGACAGGCGCCTGTACAGGAAGAGGCAAGGATTTCAGCCCTTTGACCAATTCTTCCGGCGTCTTCCTGAGCAGATCAGGATTGTCCTTCAATGCCGCGTTGAGCTTGTCGACATAGGTCTGGTGATGGTTGCCATGATGGATCCTCATGGTCTGCTCGTTGATGAATGGCTCAAGAGCGTTGTATGCGTACGGCAATGGTATCAGCGTGAATGTCATCTTGTTCACCTCATATCTTTCCGACCAGGTCCAGACCCGGCTTTATGGTCTTTGCGCCTGGCTTCCATGATGCAGGGCAGACTTCGCCGCCATGATCCCGGACGTATTTTGCAGCCTGAAGCTTGCGGAGGATCTCAGCAGAGCTCCTGCCGATGTCATTGTCATGCACATCCATCGCCTTGAGCTTCCCGTCAGGATCGATGATGAATGTCCCTCGCAGGCTCTTTCCTTCCTCATCGATGAAAGTTCCAAACATCCTGCAGATCCGTCCAGTAGGGTCGGCGAGCATCGGATACTTGATCTTCTTGATCGATGCAGAGGCGTCATGCCAAGCCTTATGCACTTCCACACGGTCAGTGGAGACGCTCAATATTTCCGCGCCTATCTTCTTGAATTCCTCATAATGGTCCGCTGCCTCAGAGAGCTCTGTCGGGCAGACGAAAGTGAAATCCGCAGGGTAGAAGAGCATCACGACCCACTTTCCCCTATACTCCGAAAGCTTCACTTTCCTTTCTTCGTCATTATCATATGCATCTGCTGAAAACTCGGGCACTGTCTCATTGATCCGTATCATATTCTTGCCTCCGCTAGAATCCTTTACTATCGTTAATATGATATGATATTTAAAGGTTACGGTCACTGGGTCGCATTGAAAAGTTCCGGTAGCAGCATAAGTCGAGCCATGACAAAAAACCGCATCCGATGAGGTGCGAGGGACGCCCCCTCGGTCACAGAAATGCAGACATTTCTGGGACTCATAGCAATCTTCGATTGCAATGAGGGTGCACCGGATGTGTGGTGGAGAAGCGCGCGTGGCGAGAAGCTGCTACCGGATTCCCGAAGGGAAGTTTTCAATGCGCCCGGTCACTGTCGAATCTGCTTATTCATGAGTCCATCACATTTTTAAACCCAGTCAATTGCATATGAATGGGATGAGACAGGCCATACGCAGGCTCAAGGCGAGGAAAGTCATCGGCATCTCAGCGCTCTACATCGCCATCTTCCTTCTCCTCCTTTTCATCATCTTCTGGGTCATCCTTGGCATCCACGTCAGCTTCATGCTCAAGAATGACCTTGCAGTCGCCCTTTCACCGCGTTTCCTGAGCAGCACCGTACTCAACAATGAATCTATGACTGCGTCGATCACGCTCACTGCGGATTCTTCATTGCAGTGCAAGAGCGT
>JAGVFV010000135.1 GCA_020057445.1 archaeon
TCATTTTTGAACCCTTGCCCATGGATGATCCAGAGCAGCGCCGCCCTGACATAACGCTTGCGAAGAAACTCCTGCATTGGGAGCCGAAGGTACCGCTGGAAGACGGATTGCAAAAGACAATAGAGTATTTCAAGAAGAACGGGCTTGAGTAAAGTATTCTTCGCTACGACAAGCATTTATAAACCAAAGAATGTTCCTTATGGCTTATGGCGGATGACTATATGTTACGGCTTCACAAGATGATGGCACACGAGTTTGCCATGCAGAAATTTCCAATTTCTGGATCTTTATCTTTCGAAGAGCGGGACGAAGGAATGAGCCAGACATATAATGGATATTTGAGAGAGGCAGGTTATCTGATGAGAACTGATGATGAGGAAATTGATCGTCAAGCGGGTCGACGTGCAGGAGATGTCGCACGGATTGCTACACACAATATGTTGAATTTTGAAGAGAGAGCCAAGCGTTTTCAGGAAGTTCTCGACGGGGTCTATGAGGATGAAGTAATACGTCTTGGTGGCCGTGTCTATTGGGAAAAAAGGAAAAGGTTGTGAATCAAGAATGACATTTTTCAATACCTTCGAATTGGAGCAGTTATTCCATGCTAAAAAGGATGCGGATGGTCGCGCTGAAGATGAGGAAAGAAGATCCCGAGGATTAGGATTTGATGAATCCGAAGTCTTGAGGCGTGGCTGGATCGAATATGACGTAGCCATGCGGGAAAGAGGGTTTGAGAAAGAATTTATCCGGCGGGGAAGAGAAGAGCATCCAGATGAGTATTTACGTGCACACAGGGCAGCTGATCATGCGAGCCAGTTATTGCTACAAGGGCAAGATGCATCTGAAATATATGAAGAGAAGATGAACCGGCACGGGTTCTATCAGGATTACGTGAAGAGGAAAATTATTTAGGAAGGGGAATGACTCTGGATGATGAGATGGAATCGCTTTGGATCGCAGAGTCCGAGGCAAAACAAGACGCTAAGGCGGCAAAACTGAAGGCGCGAGAAGATGGTCTTCATCTTGGTGCCGTAGTTGGTGCGGGGAAATATGCGTTCGCCGCGTCAATGCGTCGCCAAGGATTCAACAGAGTCTTTGTCAAACAGGGAGCTGAAGGGTGGGATGATTACGATAATGCTGTGAATGATGCAGAGCAAGAATCGCGGAATGCTGATCCTGATGAGGATCCTTCTGTTGTGTATGATGCAGTGATGGTCCGCCGTGGTTTTTTACCGGTTTGGAAAAGAAAATCGTATTCTTAGCTAAGCGGGGCGGCAAAGAAGCTCCTGCGAAAAGGTCTCGCGTGAAGAGGCGCTGAAGACTATTCTGTATTTTCAGAAAGAGAGCAGTACTCCTTGATGACTTTATCAAGTCATCTTCTGTTGTTGTGGATTGCCCAGATGGTGTATTGTGCCTCGCGGAGCATGCTCTTCTCGCGTTCAATGATGACTGAAGGCGCGTCGATGGAGGCGAACCATGTCAATCTCTTCTGCAGTGTCGGTAGTCTTTCTTGCAGTCTTTGGATAGTTTCCTCGATCGCTTGTTCCGGTGTCGTGTAGTTCCAGACTGGCAGGATACGGTTGAGGGCGATGCGTCTTGCTGTCGGGGTCTGTCGCAGCGTATGTTCCCTCTCAGCCCGTTCATATGAGTTTTGCTTGGTGGCCTCATGGCAAAGGAGGTAATCCTCTTCGTGGGAAGTCATCTTGTCAAGGCGGATGCGGGGGAAAACCTGACTTTTCTTTCCAGAGATCCATACTACGAATTGGATGGCTTCCCTGTATTGTTCTGCGATAGGCATTTCCTCACGCGCATTTGCCACATACCTTGGATTGGATGAGTTGGGATCGAAGAGCAGTTCTGGTTTTTTTCTGAATTGCTGGAAGCTCTGATTCTCGCATTGTATTGTCAGGGAAGGATATTCTTCATGCATGAAATCATATATGGTTTTTCGAAAGGCTGTTCTTGCGTGTTCTTTCGGATAATGGTGATAGAAGAGGGAAAGGAGGTGTTGATGGTCGATGCGGACCTCCACATCTAATCCGTCGAGGAGGACGAAGGTATACTGGTCAAAGTGGTGGATGACAAAGTCGTTGGGGATGACTGCATAGGACTGCTGTTTTGCTTGGAGATTTGCTTCTGAGGAAAGGGCAAATTGTATTCCATACGTGAGATATTCGCAGAGGTTTGCGGCATGCTTTGCTGTCGGTGAAGCATAGATTCCTTCTTCCCGAAGCGCTCTTGAGACGCGTGTCGCAAGGTCTTCATATGCCTGCTCTGTCTTGACGTATTTCCATGCGTTCTGCGTGCCGATGTCCCACGTTCCTTTGAGCTCACGCACCCGTTCGAGGATGAACATGTCCATGCAGATGAAGAATGGGGTGTTTTTTATAAACCTTGTCGGGAATGTTGTTCAAGAATGTCATTGACGCCAAATTCTTTCGCATCTGTCCTCTATGCAGGAGATGTTGAAATCCCGCTGTGGAGATGCGCACATCTCGCATTGGTATCTTGCGAAAGTCGGGAAGGGGCAGAATGTCTTCCATTTGGCATTCACTGCATCACCACAGTCGCATGGTTGGCATGTTGTCTTCTTGAGTGTGCAGTCTGCATCAATCTTGCATTGTTTGTCAGGAGTTCCTGCGAAGAGAGCATTGGCCGGTCCATTGAGTCCGCCAATGATGAATAATGAGACAAGATAGTACGTGATGATGAGTCCGCCGACGACGGAAAATGGAATTGTTATTATCTTCTTCATTTCTTCACCATAGGGGTTTGTTCTGCATAATTCTCTAGAATGTCATTGATCTCGAACTTCTTGCATGACTTGTCTTTTCCAATATAGTCGTAGAGCCAGAGTATCCATTCCCTCTGCCGCGGGAAGTTCTTGTCGAGGTGGTGGGGGTGGATGTCGAAGACGACGAGCCTTTTCTTCTTCTTTGCTTCTTTTAGCATCTTTTCAGTATATTTCTTTGCCTCTTCGAGGGTGAAGTTGTTGTAGAACGGAGAGAAGAGGTAGGTGTCCATGATATGGAGGGGGATCTCGAGCATGTGGAGTGTCTTTTTTGGCTGTTCGAGATGACGGACAAAGAGTGAGCTGTCGTAGATGTATAGGTCGGTGAGTTCAAAGAAGCTTTTCTTGCTGATGCGAAGGTAATGCATGCGTATCCCCTCGGGATGCGTGCCTATGATCTTGTGGAAGAGTTCGTATTCCCTGCGGATCTCTTTTTCCCCGGTGTGGTGCTGTCCGTGGAGCCCAAGGTCGAATCCTTCATCTTTGAGCTTGTGTGCGACCGGTTTTATCTCCTCGTTCGTGTAGCTCAGGCTCGAGCCTCTGTTGACTGCGAAGAACCAGGTGCTCCTGATCCCGTGCTTTTTTTCCAGTATTATCCATTCGTCGAAATGGTCCCACGTGTTCGGTCGAAATAGCGACCATTTCAGCTTGCACAAGCTCCAGATGCTCCGTCTGCCTTTGAGCACTTCGATCGCAGAGACACCAAGGAGCCGGAAGAGGAAGATGTCGCGGAAATAGTGCTCTCTCATACGGATGTGGTCGATGTCGTGCGTGATCCAGACTCCGTATTGCTTGGTCATTGTTCGAGATTAATTGAACCGCATTAATAAATATGATGAGTCTCTCGGCACATTAGATTATTTTCAATATTGAAATTATAAACACAATTTTTTCTGTACGTAACATATTTCTTACATAATTCGAAATATGGCGGCAGATATTATTTTATTTTTCTTTGCCGCCATATTCGGAGAATCTTACAATTTGATGATTGATGATTAAGATTCTCCGAAAGATTTATATATTTGATGTAATATATTTCATACATTCATGGTCGGTGAGCCCTGGAAAAGGCACGACGGAGTTGATGCACAATGATCGGAAAGCCGGAATGGTTCAAAAGGAGGAAATACGGAGGCTGGGGCATCATGCCAAAGACATGGCAGGGGTGGGTCTATCTTGCGATCATCATCATCCCTTTTGCCATCTTCAATGCCCTTCCGTATTGGAGTGTCAAGACGAGGATCATCGTGACAGGAGCCTGGGCTCTTTTTCTCATCATCGACGTGGTCCATATCATGGTAAAGATGCCGCGGGATGAGCGTGACCGCCTGCATGAGGCGATCGCAGAGCGTAACGCCCTCTGGACGATTATCCTTGTGCTTGTCATCGGGATTGGGTACCAGATGGCTCGTTCGGCCGTGACAAAGACAGTGCAAGTGGATTATTTCATAATCGCGGCTGTCTTTGCAGGGCTCATCGTGAAGGGCATCTCGAATATCTATCTTGATAAGAGGAACTGATGAAAACAAAGATCTATCTCTACAGGAAGAGGCTCAACATGACCCAGGAGGAGCTCGCAGGCATTGTCGGTGTCACGAGGCAGACCATCCTTGCGCTAGAACAAGGGAGATACAATCCATCATTGGAGCTCGCATTCAGGATAACGAGGGCGCTCAAGGCGAAGAGGATCGAGGAGGTTTTTATCCTCACTTCTTGAAGAATTCCTTTATCGCACTGATGATGTATTCCTGTTGCTCTTCTGTGAGTTCTGGATAGAGCGGGATGCTCAGGATCTCTTCTGCAAGTTTCTCGGCGACAGGGAAATCCCCTTCCTTATGGCCAAGATAGGCGTATGCCTGGAGGAGATGGAGTGGTATCGGGTAGTGGATGCCTGTCTCGATCCCTTTTTCCTTGAGGAATTCCTTGAGGGCGTCCCTTTGTGGTGTCCTGATGACGTACATGTAGTACACGTGGTAGATGTCTGGTATGGTGGGCGGCGTGATGACGTTGTCTTTGAGGGCTTCGTCGTATCGTTTTGCGATCTTTCGTCGCTGTTCTGTCCATTCGTGGAGGTGTCGCAGCTTGACTTCAAGTATTGCCGCCTGCAATGTGTCCATGCGATAGTTGAACCCTTCAAATTCGTGGTTGTATTTGGCGATTCTTCCGTGGTTCCTGAGCATCTCCAGCTTTTTCGCATGGCTGTCGAGGTTGCAGACGACCGCTCCTGCGTCTCCAAATGCCCCGAGGTTCTTTGCCGGGAAGAAGGAATACGTGGCGATGCCGGAGATGACGCCGCTTTTTTTCCCTTTCCACTCGGCAAGGTGGGCGTGTGCAGCGTCCTCGATGAGGTGAAGCCGGTGCGCTTTTGCGATCTTCTCGATTGTTTCCATGTCGACCATGCGTCCGTACATGTGTACAGGGATGATGGCTTTTGTCTTTGGGGTGATCGCTTTCTTGATGAGGTCGAGGTCGATGTTGTACGTCTCTTCAGAGCAGTCGACAAAGACCACCTTTGCGCCGACGTTCGTGACGCTTTCCGTCGTGCCGATGAAGGTGTTTGCAGGGCAGATGACCTCGTCGCCCTTCCCTATGTCGAGCACGCGAAGCGCAAGCTCTACGGCGACTGTGCCGTTTGCGCAGGTGACGCAGTGGTTCATGTCTGACGCCTTTGCGAATTCCTCTTCGAATGTCTTGAGGCGTTCTCCCATGATGAAGGAGGAGTTTTCGATGACTGTGGCTATCGCTTCGTCTATCTCTGTCTTGATGGATTCGTAGTTCGCCTTGAGGTCGACGAGCGGGATGTGCATGAGAGGACAAAAGAAGGGGGGTATTTTAAATGTTCTGGTGGGTCTCTATTAGTGCGTCCTGGATGAGCTTTTCAAGGGCAGGGTCGATGATCTCATCAGGATGTCCAAGGGTCATCCTGGTCACTTCTTCTTCGCCCCATCTGCAGTGGCTGCGCAGTACCTGTTCATACGCAGGTGTTGCAGGATGATCAAGGACATAGGAGAGATTGAGCATGAAGTGCCTAAGGTGGCGTATTTTTTCCTCGGTTTTTGTCGATCGGGCATATGCTGTCTGCAAGACCTCGAGAACATGGTATCTGGCGTACTCGTCCGGATTGAACGTTTCACCCACAAAGTCTTCCTCTGCGTTGAGAAGTATTAATATCTTATGGTTTTTTTATAGGGGTATTTCCTCTCTCTTTTGAGCAGGATTGTGTCGAAAGGTTTATATGCGGGTTCTTTGTGTGAGGGGTTCATGCCTCTTCAGGATTTTACCGTGACTGAGTATTTTGAGCATGTCAATGGTGGTGTGGGAAGTTCTCCTCGGGTTTTTTCTGGGCGGTTGAAAGGCAAGATGTCAATGGAGGAGGTGGTCGACAGCGCAATTGATTACGTGGTTCTCGCGAACAATTCCTTTGATCCGACGTGGTATTTTGATCTGAAGGGCAGACGGAAGTTCGAATTGTTCAGTCCATATCCGTTTGAGCATTGGAGGAGGTCACATCTTGAGGAAGAGTGCATTGATGATGCGCCGTATGGTGCGGTTCTCCTGCGTGTTTGGGGGTCATATGGCCTGTCGCGTCATAGGTCGTTTTTTTCGCGTGAAGGAGTGTATGCCATCTTCAGGGATGGTCGTGATGTGCATGGTGTGATGGTTGATTTTCTTGAATCTCGTTGGGGACGAAGGCATGGGGAGGAATTGCATTTCAACCTTAAGGACTTGAGCAGGGGTGTTCTTGCATATGAATTGTTGTCTTCCCAGATGCTGCCGCAGGAGAGGCAGGTGCTGTTTTCAGAAGTCATGCATTGCTGATGCTTTTTATTCTAGATATGTTATTATAGCAAATCGCACAAATTTTGGAACATTTCTTGAGCGATTTGCTATTTAGTAAATCTTACAATTTGTTCATATATTGATGAGATTTACTATTAGTACGCTTTCTTTCCATTGTCGAACGTGAGATCATGAATCTTCTTGATCTCTCGTGCCGGATTTCCGACGATGACAGCGTTTGCCGGCACGTCCTTTGTCACGACTGCGCCTGCGCCGACAAGCGTATTCCTTCCGATCGTTATGCCGGGAAGGATTGTTGCGTTCGCGCCGATCTTCGCATGCTCTTCGACAGTGACTCCTTTGAGGTTCTCCTTGGCAAGGGCAGAGTTAGGATATGATGCGTTGGTGATCGAGACTTGTGGCCCGATCCAGCATCCTTTCTCAAGGACAGTGTGTTCAGGGATTAAGGAAAGGGAGTGGATGCGCACGTCATCTTCGATCCGCACATGGTGCTGGACGTCTGATTTCGTGCCGATGGAGACGTTGTTTCCTATGGTGTTCTCTTCCCTGATCGTCGCATGGTCTCCTGTCTGGAAGTTGTCCCCTATCCTGTTTCCCGCGTAGATGATCGTGTGGCTCCTGATGATCGCATTCTTTCCGATGGTCGTCTTCTGTTCTTCCTTCCCTCGGGACGGTTTTCCTATGATGCAATAGTCCTCGACGATGCTTCCTTCGCCGAGTTCGACGTTCGGGTGGATGATTGCCGTCTTTGCAATAACACTCTTTGACATAGGTTGTCGAAGCATTCGGGGGTTTTTAAATATTGGCCTATTGTGATCATCAGCGGGATGATTTTTCGAAAAGTATTTAAATAACAATATCATTACCTTTTGTAGTGATTATGTTATGGATATCAAGGGTTATTCCATTCGGCCAAGCAAGCATTTCATCCTCGGTTGGATGCGCAAGTGGGATTATGACATTCTCGCTCTTCGTCAGGCATTGGAATCTGCATATAAGGTTGAAAAGGCCGGAAAGAACAAGTATGAGGCATATATTCGGGCAAAAGGAAAGAGTAGGAAAATCATCTTTGTCAAAGACGATGTGACGAAAGAGATATTCATCATCACAGGGGCTGAGGGAACATGAAACAATGTATGGTCTGTAAGAATGGGAAGCTGGAGAGCGTCAAAGACATCACCTTGGAAATCGAAGGATATGTGTTTATCCTCGCTGGCGAGCGTTGTTCAGGTTGCAAGGAAGAATTTCCTTATGAAGCGGAAACGCAGCATGCAATCACCGCCGCAAGGAGGCTTGGTGTCTGGCCAGAGCCCATGAAGCTGTATAGGCATCTCTCAAAAAGCGGTGGAGGGCTTGTCTTTCGCATTCCTGCTGATTTGGAAAAGCAGCTGAACCTTACTGAGGAGACCGAAATCTCCATTTCAAAGTTAGGCAACAAGATCGTGATAGAGGCTGAAAAAGAGTAGGGCCTAGAACCTGTTCAGGTGCACCCCTTCTGAGACATCGAGCGGTAGCGTGACTTTCTTTCCTTCCCTGTTTGCCTTGTAGATCGCCATGATGAGTTCGAGTGTCTTGTAGCCGTCTTCGCCGTTCACGTGGCAGGCGTTCTTCCGCATGAGGCAGTCGACGACGTTCTTGTAGACTTCCTGGTGGCCAAAGCCATACACGTTCGGAGGGTCGGTGCTGGAGTTCTTGATGTTGTCGTCCTCGTTCTCTATGTCTGCGAATTCCCATGTGTCGATTTTGTTGAGCGCTGTTCCTCCGACCTTCACGGTCCCTTTTTCTCCTTGGATGGTGATGGATCCTTCGAGGTTCCTTGGGTAAGTGAGCGTTGTCGCCTCGATGAGGCCAAGCGCCCCGTTCTTGAATTTTATGATTGCAAGGGCAGTATCTTCTGTCTCTATGTTCCGTCCTAGGCGTTCTGCGATCCCTTGGACGCTTTCTGCCGGGCCAAGGAGCCATCTGAGCATGTCGACGTGGTGGCTTGCCTGGTTGAGGAGCGCCCCTCCGTCCTTCAGGAGTTTGCCGTGCCAGTCGTCCTGGTCATAGTATCCTTGAGGCCGCTGCCAGCGCACGATGATCGTGCCAAGGTACAGCTTGCCGAATCGTCCCTTGTCTATTGCTTCTTTGAGTTTCTGGATCGGCGGGTTGTACCTGTTCTGCTTGATGACAAAGAGTTCCACCTTGTTCTTCTTGCATTCGTCGATCATGGCCCGCGCGTCCGAAAGCGAGAGTGCCATGGGTTTTTCCGTGATGACATTGATCTTGCGCCTTGCCGCTTGGATCGTCATCTGCGGGTGCAGGTGGTTTGGTGTCGCGATCGCGACTGCGTCTGGTTTTTCTGCATCGAGCATCTGCTCGTAATTCGTGTAGGCTTTTGCTCCTGTCTCTTGTGCGATCTTGTCTGAGCGTTCTTTCTTGATGTCGCATACGCTGACAAGCGTTAGTTCTTGGTGTGCCTTGATGCCTTGGACGTGTTTTTCTGATATCCGTCCGCAGCCCACAAGCGCGATGCTTATTTTCTTGTCCATAGAGGGAGAAAAATGGCTTTGGCTTTTTAAAGATAGTGCAATGGCGCTCTTCTTATGCCTATGTGGGGATATCGACCTTATAGGTTTTGCACATGTCCTTTATGTACGTCGGGATGTGGAGATTGCTTCCCGGGTATTTGAGAGGGATGGTGCGATCTTCCGTGTGCATACCAAGTTCGAGTGCGCGCTCAAGTCGCTTTTTGATGGACCTGACCTCTGATTCTTCTGAGACTCCAGTATTATTGAGTAACGCATCGATGACTTCTTGTTTTTCCCTGGTGGTCCTCTCTTCGAGTTTGACTTCGAATTCTTCAGGCACTTTCTGTCCGAGGAGGTGGAGGACTTCTGCATAGGAAGGGTCAATCCATTTTCCATGTATCTGTGCCTTGAATTCTTCAAGCTCAAGTGAAAGATCGCCATGAGGATTTCGGAAGTATTGCTCTACCTCGTCTCCGATGAAGATGGAGAGTCCGTGATGGTAATCAAGGTGGTTTGGATCAGTATGACCCATCCTTCTTTCTACTTTGTTGCCGAGGTAATGGAATTCCCATGTGGAGATGGCGATGTCTCCTTCGTGCAGTTTCCACATGCCGTAATCTCTTTTGATGGCTTGTTTTCCGGTGGGGAAGATGAGCAATTGGGAGGCTGTGTCTGGCCGTAGCGGTTGTCCGAGTATGCCAAGCCTGTATGTGGTTTCGATGCTGAAATGGTAGGGGCTTATGGAGTCTGGATTGCCCATCCCAGTGCAGCCATTCATGTGTTCTTGTTTATATATAGTCAGGATTGGTTTTCCGATCGCCTGTTCTGTCTTTTGGAAAATTCCGCGGATGATTTTTTCTGTCTCTTCATGCACGCCATAGTAGACAAGGACAAAGTCCTTGATCGGGTCTCCTGTTGATTCTCCATTCTTTATTCGTTGTTGCAGTACTGAGAATTGTGTGCGGATGTCTTCGTGTTGTGCTGCGGTTTGTTGGTCAAGTTTGAGGATTGCTTCAAGATCGTTGTTTATGCTCATGTTTTTCACCCTTTGCAGCATTTACGGATGAGAACTTATTAAATGTTTCTATGATGGAATGGTTATTTCTTAACGCCTATTTCTGAGTTTCTTCAGCACGTCATCGAGATGAGTGATATCCTTGGCAATCCTATTTCATGCGAAAGACGCTTCTTGTCCCCCACCAGATATCGTGTGCTGTCTTGTAGTTGTCCGTGTTCTTGAGTTTGGTGAGGTAGATGGTGGAATTACCGTCATAGGTGAGGGGGAGATGTAATGGTTTTGCCGTATTCTTGGTCATGAGGAGTATGGTCTGTCGTTGGCTTGTCTTTTTATTGCTCTTTTTTATGCGAATATTGAATCCTTTTTTTCGTAGCGAGTTGATGAATGTCTGTGTGGAGATGATATTCTTGTCGTCGTAGATGATGAAGAATGCCGCATCTTTCCGATGATCGAGTATCTCTGGAAGTTTTCCATCAGGGACTGTGTCGAAGTGGATGAATGCCTTTCCTCCAGGTTTTAGGATGCGCCAGATCTCTTCGATGCATCTTGCCTTGTTTCCGATGTAGTGGAATGCGACTTGGCTCATGATGCAGTCGAAATAGTCTGATGGATATTTGAGTGCTGTTCCTGCATCGTGGAACATGACTCTGGGGAGCTGTTCGACCTTGAGCTTGAATGCCCTCGCGTTGTGCAGCAGGTCTTTAGAGTTTCCCATGGTCCTTGTCGCAGGATAATTGACCCCGTACGTGCGCAGCCTTGGATACTTGTTCGCAAGTTCGAGGAGTGCGCGTCCTTCTCCGAATCCGATCTCGAGGAGGCGGACTGTCTTTTCTGTCTTGAACCGTTGATTAAGGAATCTTGTTATCGGCGCTTTGCCGAATCGCGGTTCCATCTTGTCAAGTCCGCGCATCCGATACCAGAGTGTATGCTTCATTTCTTGGATTGCTACTTCTTGAATTTCTTCTTCATCAGGACTCCGTCGAGGTATCCTATGCCGTATCCTGCGTGGATGATGAAGTAGAAGAAGGGCGCGGCAAGCGCGATGGATATCTTCTTGGACTTGATAAATGCCCAGATGATGCCGATGACGATATAGATGAAGAGAAGCACGCCAAGCACTTGGGCGACATCGAGGCTGATGAGGCTGAAGAGCAGGAGGAGCGCGAGGAAGACGACACCGATGGTGGGAAGGAGATAGTACACTTTGAAAGAGTCAGGGTGTTTCTTGACACGGAGACTTGCGCCAAGCCCGTAATTGTACATCTGCTTGAAGAACCGTTCTGGCGAGTCTTTCTTCTGCAGGCTCACAGAAGAATCAGGCGTGTAGATGAGCTCGTACCCTTCCTTATTCAGCCGCAGGTTGAATTCTCCGTCCTGTCCGCACCAGAGGTCTTCGTCAAACGTGCCGATCTTGTCAAACACCTCGCGCTTGTACGCGGAAAAGGCGACGCTTCGGACAGGCCTTTCTTTTTCCATGCGGATGTTCTGGTCGACAAAGCCAGCGCCTCCGAAGAAGGTGGAAAAGACAGTCTGGATGCAAAGGCCTGTGAAGTTGAGTTCATTGTCTGGAGGGTTGCTTGAGACGCCATAGGCCCCGACCTTCTTTGGCGATTTCTCAAGTTTCGAGACGAGTGTCGCTACAAATTTCTTTGACGCGTACGCGTGTCCAGAGTAATTGAAGATGTATTTTCCGTTCGCGTGCTTGAGGCAGATGTTCCTGCCGACTGCAGTATTTCTTGTCGGGTTCTTGAGGAGGATGATCCTCTTGTTCTTCTTCTGGAATCCTTTTATGATGGAGACAGTATTGTCTGTGGAGTTGCCGTCAGCGATGATGATCTCTATCTTGTCCCGCGGATAGTCCTGTGCCTCTAAGCTTTTCAGCATGTTTCCTATATGTTTCTCTTCATTGTACGCCGGGATGAGGAATGAGACGAGCGGCTGTGCCATACTATGTTTGTTATTGATGCATTAATAAATGTTATCCAGAGAATCTTTGCAGTCTGGAACTATTCAAGAGTGTGGATTTGTCGCTGCATGGAGTCATAGGTTGTCACATGAATTTTCCTATCCGTCCGTCTTTTTTTGCCTTGCGGTAGCACCAGCGAAGGAAGATGCCTGCTATGATGAACCAGACTGCGAGCGAGAGGATGAGCAGGGGAAAGTTTACCTGTCCATACCCGTACATGCTCTTCAGGAGCTCGAATCCCCAGAAGGGAGGGAGGAGTGCGCTGATGTGCTGCACCCACATCGGAAAGATGGCGATGGGATAATATGCGCCGGAGAGGAGGACGACAAGGTCTGGTATCGCCCACGAGAACGCTATCGCGTGTTCGTTATAGAGGAGGACGATGCCAAAGGTGATCATGCCAAGAATTATTCCAGCAAGGCATAAAACCAGTATTCCGATCAGGAATGCTGCGACGTTAGCAATCTGGAAATGGTATAAGATGACGGAAAGTCCAAGGATCATGCAGACGACAAGGACGAGCTTGACAAATCCCATGATGACTGCAGAGGCAGTCATCTCAAACAGGGTCAAAGGTGATGCCATGGAGTGCGGAAGCGTCTTATCCCAGTAATGGTCCATGAATGTGGTGTTTGCCTCGATTTGCATGTGGTAGACTGCACGCCAGCCGATGATGCCGACGATGACGACGGCAAAGATGTTGGGGTCTGGATTGACGAACTGGATGAAGAGCGTGAGGGAAAAGAACAGGATGAGAGGCCAGATGGTGATGTCAAAGAGCCGCCACTTATTCCGAAACATGAGCACCAGGTTCCTGTAGATCTCTGCTTTCACACGCTTCATCTTTTCCTCACCAATTCCAAGAAGGCTTCTTCGAGCGTGGGTTCGACTATTGCGAATGAGTGGAGCTTGCTGCCGCTTTTGATGACTGCATCAAGTATCGCCTGTTGGTTCTTCTCGTCAGTGTCCACGTACATCGTGCCACCATCTATGCGCACGTCTTTAGCGTATTTCTTGACCTTTTGTGCTGCCTTTTGCACGTCCAGACATGTTATCTCAAGGGTCATGAACTTGTGGGATCTTTTCTTGAACTCTGCGACAGTCCCGCTTTTCTTGATCCTGCCGTTCATGATGAGGGTGATTGCAGTGCAGATCTCTTCGACTTCGTGCAGGTTATGGCTGGTGAATATGATGGTTGTCCCTTCTTGCCCGAGCCTTTTCACAAGGGCCTTGATCTTCAGGCCGATCTCGACATCCAGGCCTACTGTCGGTTCATCCAAGAACAGGAGCTTTGGCTTGTTCAGGAGTGCCTTTGCAAAGAGGACCCGCTGCGTGTACCCTGCTGAAAGGTCGCGGACCTGCTGGGTCTTTTTGTCTGAGATGTTTGTGAGTGCCATGACCTCTTTCATGCGCTGCTCTCTTTTTGGGATGTCATAGAGGAGTGCATAGTATCTGAGGAATTCATCGACGCGCATGGAGGGGTGCACGCCGGAAAATCCAGAGACGATGTTCATGTTTTTTTTGATGTCTTTCCATGACGTGTCAGCATTCTTGCCTAGTATTGTCATCTTTCCGTCGTTTCTGGAAAGGAGTCCCATCATGATGCTGATGAGTGTTGTCTTTCCTGCGCCGTTTGGTCCGAGGAGCCCGAGGATCTCTCCTTCCTTGATCGTGAGGCTTACCTTGTCCAATGCCTTTATTTTTCCAAAATGCTTGGAGACTCCTGAAAGCTCGATGACGTTCATGTAAAGTCCATGTTCACGGGCGCTTTTTAAATATTGCTCAATGGCGGGCTCTGCAGAAAGAAAAGGTTAGCAGCATCGGGTGAGCATCTTTGTATTGCATATTTGACTGACATATGATGTCCTTGCATCCCACGCTCGCGAGTCTGAGAATCGAAAACCACTTATAGTCGCATTGCTATTCTTCGGGAATTGGCTTTATTGGAGGTTGAGCTTTATGAGTGATGCTGTGGAACTGAAGGCTGCGATCGAGATCTTGAGGGATTGTGTGGCAAAGCTTGCGGAGAGCGAGGCGCGGGTATGCAGTGCGCTGTCTCGGGATTTCAACATCAATGTGCAGACAAAGAGGGAGATCGGGCAGGTGATGGAATTCTTGGACGCAGAAGGTCCGTTGAATGACAGGCTTGCCCAGGTAAATGCGCACCTTGGCAAGGTCAGGTAATTATTTTTTCTTCTTCCTTTCAAGAGAGAGCTCTCTGACGAGGCGGGTGATCTGCTGCTCTGTGTTCTCCACTTTCACGTACAGCCGAAAGATGAGGTAGAAGAGGACGATGATGGCAAGCGATGAGAGGAGGTTGACTCCCTGTTGCAGGCCAAGCTTTATGGCGATCGTCGTGAAGAGGTCTGGGAAGAAGGCGACGATGATGAGGAATATCCAGATGAATGTCCAGAAGACGAATTCCCTGCGGGAGAGGTTGCCGTCTTTCAGGCGAAGGATCACCCGTGAGAGCGCAAAAAGCGCAAAGACGACTGCGATGAGCTGCACAATCGTGATCATGCATATTGAAAAGAGGCAAGGGTATAAAAAAGTGATGTTCTGGTGGTGCGATTGAACTCATTGTTCATTTTTTGGCGATGCTCCACAACTGATAGAAAAAGGTCCTGAATGACTGCACAGTATGTTCATCTTGTATCAAGATGCAAGAGATTGGCTCCTTGTAGTTCATTATCAATACGGTCTTTGTTCCAAATACGTCCACGGTCACGGGAGTAATTCCCTTGAGTATCAATGCTTCTGTGTATTTCATCTTCTTGTATTTCTTATAATAGTCGCTGCTTTCCGAGAACAGGTGTTTTGCCGCTATCTTATTGCCCATCCTTTTTTGCGACCAATTGGTCCAGAACCGGTTTATGCTATCATCCTTCAATGAAGTCACCCCCATTCCGAGGATCTCTTCGTCCTTTTTGACTCCTTCGAACGCCTCATCCACTGCAGTCTGTAATCCTCTCAGTCCCGTGTACACTACAGACCTTGATTCTGTTCTTGTCATGTCTCTTATCGTTTTGAGCTGGCGTATTGTTTCTGCAATTATGGGTTCTTCCTTCTTTAACTGATTCAATCTTTGCTCATAATATTCTTTGAGCTGATTTGGGGGTGAAGCAGAGAAATGCTTGATTCCATTGACCGATGATTCGGAGATAAGGCCCTTATGCTTCAGTGATTCTAGCGTGTCATAAATCCTTCCAGAATTCAAACCTGACCTTTTCAGTATTTCGGCTGTTTTTATGGAGCCTGCTTTCGCCAGTGTCAGATAGGCGATGCTCTCGTTCTTGGTCAGCCCTATGTTCTCGAGGGTTTTGCTATCCATTGTTTTCCTTTTTTCTCTTCTTGTATATATTATTTTCTATTTACCACCCTGCACATGGGGGGATAACTTTATATATTTTATACCACATATCAGTAGTAAATAATTGGAGGTCACCATGGAAAACAAAGATAATAAGCACAGAATGAGTTTTCAAGGAAAGGATGTTTTTATCGACGGTGTGAAGGTATTTACCGTGCCTTTCGAAAGGACTGAAGCGGGAATAAATCTCATAGGGTTTTCCCGGAAGGAAAAGAAGATCTATGTCGGATCAGGGCGGTGTTGCTATGGGCCGATTTCAATCTTAAGATATGAAGATGAGGGCGATGGGGAGAAAGTGGGGATACAAGTAGATACCTTCAGGATACCTGCATTTAATGTGTATGATATCATACCCATAAATGAGACGTACATATTGGCGACGGGATATGGGTGTTCTGGTGCGGGAGTCGGGTTGGTTGACACGTACAATCCAAAAATTACAGAACTCGTGTCAGATGAAGAATATACTGCACTTGAAGAGGCATTGAGAAAAAAGACAGGGCTTGTAAAGAGTTGGGATCTAAGATATGGAGACCCTTTCCATCCCAGGCTACATGTCGACGCCCTGAATGAGACCGTCACTCTTGAGGTGGGAACCGGTACTCACTATCCTCGCCAGCAGGAATCGAAGGACTTGGGCCACATATTAAGGGAGCGTGGTTTTGATATGAAAAAAATTATGGAAATAAATGAAGGATATCAAAGAGGAGGGTCAATTAGCTGGAGTTGATCAGACTGGAGAACGCCGTATTGGAAAAAAGGGCATTCTCACTCGTCATGGTGGTCTTGTAGAGCAGCAAGAAGTGCGTCAACTTGGTCGATGCATTGCATAAAATATATAAATGGGCCTCCTACCCACGATAGGAGTGGGGTGTTGCATGAGCAAATCGCGCTTACGGACGTTTGAGGAAGACGAATTCCAGATCAAGAGAAAGGAAAATAGCGAGAAAAAGGACCAAAAAGGCGTCGTGAAGCAGAAAGATAGTGCGAAGGAGCACAAGGATTCTGACGAATTCTCCTTCGGTTCTTCGATCTTCCAGAACAAGAAGGTCTTTGCGATCATCGCGATCATCCTCCTGATAGCAGTCGCCTTTGGCACGTCATGGTATGTCAGGACAAGGACGCTTGAACTGCCTCAGACAAAGGATTGGGCAGAGAATAACGTGTATAATTATTACAAGGATGTCGTCCGCCAGCAGGTGAACAAGCAGTATCCGAACCTGCCTAGCGCAAGCAAGGAAGAGATAATCAACCAGGAGTTTGCGAAATATTATGCTGCGAATAAGGCGACGGTCGACGGTTCTGTGCGGGAAGTGCAGACCATGATCAAGAAGAATTTCCAGGATGATCTTGGCCAGACGTACATCCTGAACATCGATTCGTTCTATTTCCTCCGCAAGGCGAGGAATGCCGTTGAGAAAGGGACATTCTATGATAAGCTCGTGAATGGCGAGCAAATCGATGATCACATGGCTGCTCCAAAGGGCATGATTGCTGAGGATGACCTGCATTCCCGTTCAGCTGCGTATCTCTTCATGTTTGTGCGCATCTTCAATCCTGACGTGCCTCTTTCGCATGTCGCATTTTTCATCCCCGTGCTTATCGCTTCTTTGTGCGTCATCCCCATCTTCTTTATCGTGAGAAAGAAAGGGGGTAA
>JAGVFV010000164.1 GCA_020057445.1 archaeon
ATCGCGATATCCACGTCCCAATTTTCCTCTGCAGTGCGATCCTATCAGGACGGCCTCACAACCGTGGATCAAGGCAACAGTGATATTCAGTCTCAGATCGCTGCGATGGAAAAGACAAACCAATACTACAACGACTACATCACGTACCTGAATGGGGAAATCAAAAAATCACAGGCAAACTCCCTTGTCCTGCAGGAAAAGATCAGCCAGGCAGAACTGCAGACTGCCAAGCAACCTGCTTCCCTGCCCGAAGCAATCCCACCTCCAATAGTGCAGCCTGAGCCCATCATTCCTCAGGATCGTGAAAGAGAAGATGAACTGGAATTAGAAAGGGAGGAAGAAGATGACTAAACCGATCACTCTCATAGCTGTCATGTCTCTTGCAGTGATAGCGATCATATTGCTCGCAGGCCTTTACATCCAGGCACGTGCAGAGAACCTGCGAGTGCAGCAGAATAATATCAACGAGACCCTTGCCATCACCTCTGCACGAAAAGAGGACCTGCAGGCACGGCAATTACAGCTCCAGGCGATGATCGCAGACCTGAACCAGAGCCTGCAGAACCAGATGGCAGGAGAAGAGAACCTCTCAAAAAAGCTTACCAACCTCACCGGCAAGATCAATGCAGTGACGATTCCAAAACCAGTTGTCCTTCCGCCTGTGCAACCTCCACCTGTGCAACCCCCTCCTGTGCAGAGACCGCCGAGAGTGACTTCCGCATCCTGATGCTGGCGCGATTTCAGCAATGTCTTTCAGGCCCTTTCTGCTTTCTCAAATCACTGATTATCAAGAAACGATTATAAAGAGAAAAGGATTCCCAAAGAGCATGACAGAAGCTCCACAGTGGCTAATCGACATGCCAAAGACAGACCTCCACCGCCATCTTGGAGGAAGCATCCGCCTGCAGACGCTCCTTGAACTCGCAGATATGTACGGGGTCGCTCTTCCTGAGAATGTCGAGCAGAAGATCCGCGCAAAAAACCACCAATCTAAATCCCTCACCTCATACCTTGACGCGATCAAGATCTGCGAATCAGTCTTTGTGAAGCCAGATGCTTTCCAGCGTGTCGCCTACGAGGTGTGCGAAGATGCGGCAAAAGAGAACATCCGCATCCTGGAACTTCGCTTTGGTCCGACCAATTACATGCACGACCATATGAAGCTCTATGAGATCGTCGAAGCGACCCTTGACGGCCTGAAAAAAGGAGGAAAGGACTTCAACATCCACACCGGGCTCATCATCTGCGGCATCAGGACAGACTTTGAGGCGACGAGAAAAGCTGCAGAGATCGCCATCAACTACCAGCCAGGCGTCATCGGATTCGACCTTGCAGGAAAGGAAGCAGGACATCGGCCAAAACAATTCCAAGGCATCCTCAAGCCGGTCCTTGAAAATTTCCTTCCGATCACCATCCACGCAGGAGAGGATGACACTGTCGCAAGCATCGCAGAAGCGCTCATCTACCTCAACGCGCAACGGATCGGGCACGGAGTCACCATGCTCCAGAGCACCAAGCTCCTCGACTACGTCAACAAGATGCGCGTCGGAGTCGAACTCTGCATCACGAGCAACATCGACACCGGCTCTGTGGCAGCGATCGAGACGCATCCTGCGAGAGTATTCTACCAGAACGACCTTCGCATCACCATCAACACAGACAATCCCACGATCTCAGATACGACCATCACGAAAGAATACCTTCTCCTGATGGAACACCTCGGATTCTTGCAGGAGGACATCTACCGCCTCGCAAAGAACGGCATCAAGGCAGCATTCCTCGACTCACGGGAGACAAAGCAGTATCTCGACGAATTCGACGCAATCACAGGGAACGGCAGGCAATGACTCCTGAGCAGCTTCATCCTGCAAACATGAACAATCAAAAATTGGACGGGAAAATGGACTTAAAAAAAGCAATTTTGGCCTACATGAGCATCCTTGGAGTAGATGAATACCAGCACAAGCTTTCGACTGAGGAACGGCAGATCGGTTCGGCAAACATCATGGGCTGTCTCCACGCGATCGAAGACAGGCTCACTGAAAAAGGCGATACTGCAAGCTTGGACCTGGTTCGTATAATCAACCAAAGAGAGACAATCAACGGGCAAATCCATGACATCCGTGATCCAAGACTCGTCAGCATCACACGAAGATGCGCAGAGCAGACATATGACTATTACGCCAAATACGTACAATAAACTATTTGATGAGAAATGCTCCTGCAGATTTGCGACATTTCTCATTGGGAGTGTTATTCATTTTTGGATGCGGATTGTCAAGCCTAGGGATATTATTCCCGAAAAAACTTTTTTTTTAGAGCTCAGCAACATTGAATGTGTCGCATGAGGCAATGTTCCCGTTCTTATAGCCCGTGTTAAACCATCTCTGCCGCTGTGCTGACGTTCCGTGCGTGAACGAATCCGGCACGATTGTACCTTGTGATTGCTTCTGCAGTGCATCGTCGCCGATCTTCGCAGCGGCATTCATAGCTTCCTCGATGTCGCCTGACTCAATGAGCTGCCGTTGTGTATCAGCCTTGTTTGCCCAAATTCCTGCATAGCAGTCTGCCTGCAGCTCGAGCATGACAGAATATGCATTGGCTGTCTTCTCATCACTTTGGCCTTGCAGTTGATGAACCCTGTCTAAATCCCCAAGGAGATTTTGTACATGATGACCTACTTCGTGAGCGATCACATATGCCTGGGCAAAATCGCCAGGCGCTCCCAACTGTTCTTTCAGCTCTTTGTAGAAACTCAAGTCAATATACACTTTCTGGTCGCCCGAACAATAGAACGGGCCTGTCGCAGTCTGGGCAAAGCCGCATGCCGAATTCACTCCTCCAGAAAAAATGACTAACTTCGGTTGTTGATACGCCTTACTCTCTTCTTTGAAGAGGGTCTGCCACGTGGTTTCCGTATCTGCGAGGACAACAGAAACGAAATCTGCAGACTCGTTCTCTTCTGCACTGAAGGTCGCGGTCCCACCGCCTTGTCCACCGATCGCATCCAATAAAGAACTGGGATCAGCACCCATCAAAAGGGCTATGATGATCACAACAATAACCCCGACGCCGCCGCCAATCAATCCCTTGCTCGATTTCCTTTGATCTTCAACATTCACACTTCTTGGTCCTTCTTTCCATCGCATAGGCAATCCCCCAACCTTTTCTGAACTGTGCTACGGTTCTTGCATATATAAAGTTTATCTTAGCGAGGAATGGATAGACTTGACAAGACAATAAACAGAAAAAAAGCCCTATCCCCGAGATCCACTGTCCCCATAAAAATGACCTGATGGTATCTATGTTCCCGTCGATGACAGAGGATGTCTACCGACTCGCAAAGAACGGCATCAAGGCAGCATTCCTCGACTCACGGGAGACAAAGCAGTACCTGGACGAGTTCGACGCAGTCACGGGGAACGGCAGGCAATGAAAAGACAAGCATGCACTATTTTCTAACTAGATGCACTTCGAATTTCAAAACGAACAGTTCACACTGCACATCTATACTTAATTGTCAATTTGTCCACTATTTTGCCACTCTCAATTGGTGTCGTATCAATCAAAACAACAAGTATTCCAGACTACCGCATAGCTATTAGTACTTGGACTGATTACTTATGTGGTGGAGTGTGAAACTATGAAACCAAACGAACCAAAAATGAATAATGAAATACCAAAAATGAATAAAACAATAGAAAAAATAAACAAGGATGCAGACAATGACGCGAACCCTGAACTGCCTAGAGTTGGAGCCAAAGAATCTTCCAGCGATGATGGTATTGATGACCTTCGCGGCAATGAACACACCTCGAAGGGCTACCCTCAGGTAGAAGAACCAATGAAATCTCCGGTAAAGGAACCAACTGACTTCATTGACA
>JAGVFV010000106.1 GCA_020057445.1 archaeon
TAATGCAGCGAGATATGCCTGTCTGCGCTCTTTCCTTATTGCCAAGCCCGCGATTTTCTTGTTCATGAGAATCCAGTTCAGGAGCAAGCGCCCTACCCTGCCATTCCCGTCGACAAACGGGTGGATGAGCTCAAACTCCGCATGCGACTGGAAAGCGACCTCAAAATCATCAATATGTCTTCCAGCTCTTCGCATCCATGATAATAGCTTCTTCATCCTTTCTTTCACAAATAGGAACGATGTCGTCGGGGAATCATCAATATAATTCTGGACTCGCTTATACTTCCCGAGTGTCTTTGATGATTCTATCCTTTCGTTGACAAGCATATGCAGCATGAATACGTCTGACTCCAATGGCTGGCGTGATGCATTTTTTTCACTATAATCAACTGCCCTCTTTAGATTCTCTGCCATCATGATCTCCTTTTGAGATCTTCCGCCTGGAGTGATATCCCGAAACAGCAGATCAAAAGTCTCGCTAGTAGTGAGCGTGGATCCCTCGATCGCATTACTGTGCGCGATGAACTGGGAAAGGAACCGTTCATGCTCCTTTTCCTTCGAAGCAGCATCAAGCACTGAAAGATATTTTTTCCTCATATCAGATGCCTTCTTCAGCAGCTGATGATCCTGATAGGACAATTCTTCACGGAATTCCTTAAGGACCCAGTCCTCCTCAGCGTACGATCTGACCATGCAAACGAATTCCTCTTTTGGGACTGGTCGCCTCTTTCCGATGTACTTGATAGTCTTCTGGATTACTTTATCGCCTTTCCTTTCCGAGTCCACAAGGTATAGGTACTCGATGCCTTTGATTTTCTTTGTGACGATGCTTACCATTTCATAAGTTAACCACTACATATTTATAAACTTTTCGTCTAAATATTGTATATTTTATTAAAATTTAAATAGTTAACCACTACATTTATTGATTGCTCGCAAATTATTTAAAATATGACCCCTTCTTTTCAAGATTATGAAAATAACCAAGATCGGGCATTGCTGCATGCTGATAGAGACCAAGGGAGTGCGGATCCTCACTGATCCTGGCTATTTCACCACTGCGCAGAATGCTCTTTTGCACATAGACATCATCCTCATCACCCATGAGCATCAGGACCACATCCATGCTGACTCCCTCGTCGAGATCATGAGGAGGAATCCGTCAGCACAAGTGCGGACGAACCCGAGCGTGGGAAAGATCCTGACGGAAAAAGGAATCGCATTCAAGATTCTCACTGATGGCATGGAAGAGACCATAAAGAAGATCCGTATCGAAGGCATCGGGAAAGAGCACGCCATCATCTATCCGATACTTCCCATCTGGGAAAATACAGGGTATTTCATCGATTCAGCCCTGTTCTTTCCAGGAGACGCGCTCACCATCCCGAAAAAGAAGGTAAAGATCCTCGCATTGCCAGTCGAAGGGCCATGGATGCGGCTCTCAGAAGGCATAGACTATGCAATAAAAGTCAGACCTGAATTCGCATTTCCCGTGCACGACGGGCGCCTGAAGAAAGAGGCTGTCGGCAGCTCCCACCTCGTGCCGAAGAACGCGCTTGCCGCAAAGAACATCACCTTCATCCCGCTGACAGACGGAGAATCACACGAATTCCCGTGAGGGCTATGTTGCTTCTTAATTGCGGACAATAGGTCTGACCATCGCAGGCTAATTTATTCTTTCACCCTAGATACCTGAGATTTAAATCTCTTCAAATCCGAGCTCTCTAAGTTCCCGTCTCAGATTCTCCCGCGCTTTGTCGCCATATTCTTCCTCGATCTCCGGAATAGGATACAATGGCCTCCTCTTCTCGAACCGTGTGATGATTCCTGCCCGTCCTATCGCGAACTCCTTTGGAGATAATCGCTTGATGATATCCTTGTATTCCAATGTGACATTCCTCCTGTACTCATCATATACATCAGGGGACTTTGCGAATATGAGCAGGTCCAGGCACACAATAAGCCTGCTGTCATTCTCGCTTGGGATTTCATCATGCCTTGTTGCAAGGATCCTTTCCTTATCTTGGAATCTCTCTGGAAGTCCCATCCTTGCCGCAAGATCGCAGGCATATATCGCGCTCTCTTCCTCGTTGTCCTTCCGATGCGTGTCTTGGATGACATCATGCAATACCCACGCAAAATAGGCCATATCCTTGTCTTCACAAAGACGGCCATAGCGTGCAAGATCTTCTAGGCCTGACCCTATGTGCCCCTCGAAGGTGTGATAAAATCGTACCGGAAGAGCATATCTCGACTGTATTTCCTTGAAATACTCATCACTTTTTGCGGCATCATACCTTGTGCAGAACGCCATCCATTGTGAAAGCATATTCGCAAGATCCATGCATGCATAGGAATCATCTGTGTAATATAAATCTTGATAATCCCTCGTCATTCCTCTGTTCGGGCGCATCCCAAATCTCGCTTACGCTCGGGACATTACCTGCATTCGCCTTCATTGTTGATCAGACAATTGCCATTCCCCGACGGGGGCAACCCCCTTGACAATATGCATCAATGCTTAGCTAGCGAATGCCCTGAGGGCAATGTCTCAGGGCAATCATAGATTGCCATGAGTCACAGCAACTTCGTTGCCGTGACCTCCATTTGGGATGCGCCCCTCTGTTCATAACTTTTATAAAGACTGAACCACAGCAGTTTAGCATGGGCCTCATCACCGCCGTCTTCAAGCGCGCATTCCTCTTCCTCTTCTATCCGAAAGAGATGTACCAGAAGACAGACCATGACTACGCAAGCGCGCATTTCCTCACGCTCTATGTCGGTATCCTCGGGTTGATCCCTGCGATATTCACCTTCCTCTCCCTTGCCTTTGTCAAGCAGGAAAATACAGTGCAATTCGTCATGACGAAGATGACCATCATCGTCCCCCTCCTCTTCCTCGTCAGCATCATCGTCTCGTTCTGGATCATCAGCATCCTCATCTACGCATTCGCACGCCGCATGACCAGTGTCAATGACATCATTTCCGTCGCAAAAATCGTTGCCTACGCGCTCACGCCTATCCTCATCAGCGCAATCTTCTCGCCGATACCTATACTGAATATCGCCATCGCATTTTTCCTTATAGTCTATTCCATCATCATGCTCATCATCGGCATCCGCGTCATCCTCCAGCCGAAAGTGCGGCCATTCTTCCTCTACGTGCTCTCCATCCTCTTCTTCATCCTCTTCCTCCTGCTCGACGGATGGTTCCTTGACCTCCTCATGAAAACATTCTAGAACCAGAGCATCTTTAACATGGTGATATGCATCTGTACATGAGAACTGCACAAGGATAATCTGCTTCTACATGAACTCGATCTCCCCGTCCAGATACACGCCCTTGTCCAGCCTGACAGGACGCCAATCATCCTTCACCAGCACGGCATCCAGCCAGCTTGCAAGCTCTTCAGGATTCCCGATCGTCGCAGAAAGCCCAATCAGCTGCAATTTCGGAAGGATCTTCCTCAGGATCGTGATCAGCACCTCCAATGTCGGGCCGCGGGATACGTCATGCAGGAGATGGATCTCATCAATGATGACAACCTTGACGCTCCTTAGCCAAGGTGTGCGGTGACGGATGAGCGAGTCGAACTTCTCAGACGTCGTGATGATGATATCATACCGCTCCAAGTAGGAATCATTCCCATCAATGTCCCCGCTCGACACGGCAACCTTCAGGTTCGGATAATCCCTCTTGAATTGGCTGTACTTCTCGCTCGCAAGCGCGCGCAGAGGGACGACATATACTGCCTTTCCCTGGTCATGGAAGATGGCATTCAAGGCAGCAAGCTCTGCCACAAGCGTCTTTCCAGACGCAGTCGGCGTGCACACCAAAAGATTCTTGTCCTTGAAGAGTCCAGCATCGATCGCCTTGTACTGGCAGGGGCGAAGCGTCTTGAAACCCCGCTTCTCTATCTCAGCAAAGATCTTCTCAGGGATCTTCTTCTTGTATTTCGAGATATTCATCAGAACGGCAGAAGCAGGACATCTTTAAAAAACCTATCTCCCGAGAAGCACGCGCGGGATGGACTTGATGCCATATCCCCAGAACTGAGGGCTTTCAATGATGCGTCTCCTATCATACTTGATATCATCACCTTCCTTCTCGAAGAACGGGACATAAAAACGGAGCCTTGCTCCAAGCTCGATATGGGCATCCA
>JAGVFV010000101.1 GCA_020057445.1 archaeon
AGCAACTCGACATTGCACGGCAGCAACTATCTTGACCATTGCCAAAGCAACATCCAAGAATTCTTCCAAGATAAACAAGATATCCTTTTTGTTCCCTTCGCACGGCCTAGTGGCAAAACATATGATGAGTATACAGCAATCGCCAAAAAAAAATTCGAAGAGATGGGGTTTAAATTATCTGGCATTCATGAGCATACTTATCAAAAAATTGCGGCGGCATCGGCAGAAGCAATATTCATCGGCGGTGGAAACACATTTGTCTTATTGAAAGAGCTCTACGAATCCGGTTTAATCGAAATAATTAGAAGAAAAGTTGGTGAAGGCACTCCTTACCTCGGGACTAGTGCTGGTTCAAACGTCGCCGGAAAGACAATCATGACAACAAACGACATGCCTATCTCATATCCGCCAAGTTTTGAGGCAATGGGACTTGTCCCGTTCATCATAAATCCGCATTATCTAGACCCTGATCCCAACTCGAAACATATGGGAGAGACACGCGAAACAAGAATTAAGGAATATCACATCTTCAACAATGACATTGTTGTCGGATTGCGAGAAGGTGCCATGCTCCGCGTTATCGGCAATACTGTCACACTCTTGGGAACGACAGGCGCAAGGATATTTCGACAAGGACAAGACGCTACTGAACATCAACCCGGAGAAACATTGGATTTCCTTCTTCTTTAATCCTATTTTTCTCTCTGCTCCTTCAAATCAATTTTTAGTAAAACCATCTCATGCATCCTCTTCAAGAATTCGAACTTATCCTCCATCTTCATGGACGGTTGCGTCCGTCCACACCGCAGCGAAGAGGGCATTCGACCTTGTCGAAGCCCTCTGCACTTTGTGGATCATTTCCTCTGCTCCTTCAGATCGATTTTCAGAAGCACCATCTCATGCATGCGCTTGAGAAACTCATACTTATCCTCCATCTTCATGATGTCAGTATAGCCTTGAGCGATAAGGTTGAACGCGAACGGGGAGGGGATCTCGGTGAAAATCTCGCTGACAGAAATCTCCCCTTTCTCGATTGCCTGGATGATCCTCTTCGCGTTCTTCACGTCCATCATATCTTCCAGGACTTCCCGCTTCGCTTCCTTGAGGATGGGAAAGTTCGGCGAGATCTTCTTCACCGCAGAGATCAGCAGCCGTGACGACAGCTCCTGGCGGGAGACGCTCCTCTTCGTGCCCTTGTACTGGCGTAGGATCATCAGGGAGCGGGACGCGCAATGCCGAAACCTCCGTCCGAGCACTTCTGTCTTTTCCAAGGACAATTCAAGGATGCGCCGCAATTCATCAGCCTTGATGAGCTCAAGCGCGCGCTTCGCCTGCACCGGTTTTGTGCTCGCCAGGTAAAATCCGTTATCATTGATGCCGATCTCGCAGTCCCGCCCGGTCATCTTCCCGATGACAAATCCGACAGCGCGCGACAGGACATCGTTCACCCGCCTGCCATACAGCGTATGATAGATCAAGTATCGCTTGCCCCGCTCATGGAAATGCTCGATCACGATCGCCTTGTCATGGGGGATCTTGGCATACTGGTACTGCTCCCTGCAATACGCGAACAAGGATTCTGCGCTGAACTCATCAACATACAGGTAGTCATGGATAAAGCGGACGATCTCCTCTTTCCTCATGCCTGACTCGAAATGCTCATGCATGAACCGCCGGAATTTTCCAATCTCCATCGCAAGCTCAAAAGAAAGAGGGAGCATCTCTGAAAACCACGACGGCACAGTAGGCGCCCTTCCGGCAGAAGCCTTGACAAAAGCAGTAAGGCCTATCGCATACAGGAATTCGTACGTCTGCCCGCCAAGCACAAAGACATCCCCTCGCTTCAGCTTCTCCAAGAACGGCTCTGCGATCGTCCCTACCTTGAACCCTTCCTCTCCGCGCTTGAGGATCTTGACTTTCACGTTCGGCTCGTCAGGGATGGTCCCGACATTTGTCATGAACAAGACACGAGCGAATTTCCCGCGCTTGCCGATCTTCTGCGCATCCTCATCAAACCATATCTTCCCATACACGCGCCGGTCTTCCAATCCTGCGTATTCTCCTGCAAGATACCTGATGACATCCATGAAATCGGCAAAATCAAGATCACGATAATTATAAGACTTCTTCACCAGCAGGAACACCGTATTAAGGTCCAGAGCATCAGGACTTGAGACAACCATGCCGACGATCGCCTGCGCAAGCACGTCAAGGCAATTCTGAGGAATGCTGATCAGGTCGATCTTCTTCTCGAGCGCCGCCTTCAGGAGCACGCTAGACTCCATGAGATCGTCACGGTCGAGCACGATGATCCTTCCCTTGGACTCATCATGCAGCTTATGCCCTGAGCGCCCGATGCGCTGCATGCCTCGAGCGACGCTCTTTGGGCTTCCAAGGAGGATGACAAGGTCGATGTAGCCAATATCAATGCCAAGCTCAAGCGAAGTCGAGGACACGACTGCCTTCAGGTCTCCTGATTTTAGCTGGTTCTCGATCAAGACGCGAAGCTCCTTTGAAAGAGAGCCATGATGCGCGCCAATCCGGCCTTTAGGAATGGTTCCCGTCTGCACGACCTGTTCTATCTTCTTATCCACTTCTTCTATAGGTGAAAGTTCGTCCTTCTCATCCACATCAACCCCTGTGTATTTCTTCGGAAAGCGCTCTTTCAGATGATGCACCACCCGCTCCGTCCCTGCGCGGGTGTTCGTGAACACCAATGTCGTACGATGCGATTGGATCAGTTCATCCAGCAGCGCATACAATGCGTCATTCACAGTCTGGAAATCTGTCGCCATCAGGTTCTTCACAGGAGAAATTACCTTAAGATCAAGGCGTTTGATGAACGATACGTCGACAATGCGGCATGGTCTTGATTTCCCGGAATACGGTTCTTCCATCCCCACCAAGAATGTTGCAACCTCGTCCAAAGGAGCGACCGTCGCCGAAAGACCCACCCTGCACGGATGGGAAAGCTCTTCCAGGCGCTCGAGAGTCAGGGAAAGATACACGCCGCGCTTGGAATCCGCAAGCGCGTGGATCTCGTCAATGATCACCCATTCCAC
>JAGVFV010000145.1 GCA_020057445.1 archaeon
AGGAGCTGGCCGACGATCACTTGCTGTTTTGTGGCAAAGATGATGTCGTAGATGTTTTCCGGGAGGTTGTATTGATCGAAAAGGATGACCATAATCACCACAAAGTGCAACTAATATATAAATCTTTCGATTTGTATACCTTTTAGTATACTGGACGGGTGGGGAATACATGAATGGATGTCATAGTAAGTAATTAAAAAAGTAAAAAAATAAGTAAATTTTTATAAAGAGAGGACAAAAGACAGGTCAAAGATGGAAATCCGCAGGAAATTGTACAGCCGTGGAAGCTCTTTTGAGACCACAATCCCGCGGCCACTGCTTTTTTCCCTCGATCTCTCAAAAAAGCAGGAGGTTGTCTTCATCTTTGATAATGAGAAGGGAAAATGGTATCTGGATTTCAAGGAAATGGAAGAGGAGGACAAATAAACATGGCCAGGGAGAGGCACGTGCTCGTGGTGACAATAGCATTCCTAGTCCTCATCCTTTTATGCACGTTTGTCTTTTTGGGAAATCTCCTTCCAGAAGATTCTTTTGGAGGGATCACCGGGCGTGCGGTCACTCTCGTCAGGATCACGAGCAATGATATGACGAATTGCAGCTTTCCGCTCAAAGCAGGCCTCAATCTTTTTTCTGCATATTGTTTGGGTACGCAAGATCAGCCGAATGCGACTTTTTCAGCCCTTTCAAGATTGGAAGGCGTCTTTTCTTTTGAGCCGATGGATTCTGGAGGAGATATCTGGAAAATCTACAATCCTTCTCTTCCTGCTTGGGTTGTGCAGGATCTTTCTGCCGTCACAAGAAAAAAAGGATATGCAGTCATCATGCTTGGGCCTGAAGTCTTTGGTCATGAGGGAGTCAATAAGGATTCAGACACGATTGACGTCATCCAGGGCTGGAATTTCATCGGGTATCCTGTGAATACATCTCATCCGGTGAATGTGACATTCAATTCAATATCAGGACGGTATACTGAAGTGGTGACGTATAACGCGACGGATACGGCCTATGTGCGCTATATCGTCGGAGGCGCAAACAACACCCTGGTCGAGACTCCGCCTTATTATGGATATTGGATCAACATGACGCAGGCAAGGACGATCATAATTACACGATGAAGGGAAAGATGAGAAAAAGGAACGGGAAGACATTGTTCAGGACAAGAGCAGGTCCTTCCACTCTGCGGGCTCGTTTTCTCTTCTTGATGTTTGCCGTGCTGTTCCTTGCAGGGATCGCAAGCGCTATTCCCTCGCTTCCGACGGAATTTTATGGTTCAATCAAATATTATAACACCAACGGCTCCTTGGCGTCGACCGTCCGTGTCCATGATGGTGCGCAGTTGTGCGGTTCGTTCACTGTCTCCCGTCTCGGTTATTATGGCAGCCTGACCTGCAAGGGAGATTGGGAAGGGACAAGTACAGATGAAGGCGCAGCGGTCGGCGCCTTGCTCAATTTCACGTATAACGACGCTCCTGCGAGCGTCAATGGGGATCCGACTTATACAGCGGGAACCTTCAAGAGGGTCGACCTCATCATCCCTCCATTGGTCTGCGGAGACACGTTTTGCGATTCTCTGGAATCAAAGCAGACCTGTCCTGGAGATTGCGGACCGCCAATAAATGAGACGACACCATCTCCTCCAAGCACCGAGGCATCTGCTGGCGGTGGAGGCGGAGGCGGTGGAGGCGGTGGAGGTGGCGGTGCAGGAGCAGCGATAACTACTCCTGGAGGCGTGGCAAAGCAGTCATGTGAGGAGAAGTGGGAATGCTCTGACTGGGATAAATGTTCAGTGACGAGCATGCAATACCGTTCATGCACTGACCGTGCTGAGTGTGGGACGACCAAGGATCGTCCGTCTTTTAGTCAGGACTGCGTGTATCTTCCCTCTTGTTCTGATGGCGTGAAGAACGGGCTTGAGACAGGTGTTGATTGTGGCGGTCCGTGTCCTCCTTGTCTGCATTGTTTCAATGGGATTGAGGACATGGGTGAGGAGGCTGTAGATTGTGGCGGTCCTTGTCCTTCCTGTCCGTCGTGTTATGATGGCCTCAGGAACCAGAATGAGTCCAAGGCGGACTGTGGCGGGCCGTGCGAGCCTTGCAAGACCTTTTTTGAGTTCCCGCGCCTTGTGTGCACGCGGGTGATCGATCCCTTCAACCCGTTCTTTTTCCTGTTCCTTGCGCTCGTAGCAGGAATCATCATTGCAAGGATTGTCTATGCTGAGATCCGCAATCGCCATATCATGCGGCATAAGAAGGACAATGATGTGTCACGGGCGCTTGCGGTCGTGCAGACGAAAAGGCGCACGTACCTCTTCATCATCTCGACCATATTGATCTCGCTGATACTCTTCCTGTATTATTATTATGTCGGCATCTGCTATGAGATCAATCTCCTGTACATCTGGGTGCTTGCCCTTGCGCTGTTCCTGGTCCCTCTCTTCGTTCATTTTGTCATGAAGTGGTTTGAGTATGATGAGAAGAAGTACCTGCAGAAGCTCCGCATGCTCCATGATACGCACTACCATCACATCATGGAGCTGATCCGTATGAAGAATGAGCATCTTCTCGAGGTCGAGAATGAGGTCGCAGAGCAGATCAAGGACTTGCATAGCCAAGATGATTTTGCTCGGATCTTTGAGGAGCTTCCGCACCTGAAGGAGGTCTACAATGAGCTCCTTATCCTGTTTGACAGGTATCGTGAGACAAGGACGCCGTACAAGGAGGAGAAGGATCTTTTGTCTTCGCTTGCGAAGCTCACTTCCGACAGGCGCTTTTTGGACTTGCAGGAAAAAGTGCCGGAGATCAAGGCTATTTCGCAGAAGCTTGGACTTCTCTATAAGGGATACAGCGAGAAGCAGGAACTCTATGGCGAGCTTGATAGCATGGAAAATGACGAAGGATTTGAGCAGGGATTGCAGAAGAAGGGTGTGCTTGCTGAGAAAAAAGAGAGCGAGACAAAGGAAAGCGGATCAAGTGAAGGTGGCGCGAAGGAGAGTGGGGCAAAGAAGGAGAAACCAAAGGATGAATAAGAACAGGCAGGTGGACCAAAGGGGGATGGAGCGAAGGCGCTTTAAGCGAAGAAATGAGCCTGAGACTTGAGGTGATTGGCAGAACATCCCTGAAAACCAGGCCAGACAGCAAAGACATCATAAAACTATTTTTATCATAAAAATGTAAAAATAGTAAGATAGAAAACTATTTAAATAAGTTCTGTCATGGATGTGACTAAACCAGTGTCGGTCTGGCTAACGGTCGGGGTACAGTGAAACGAGTTAACATTGCACTAAAAGACGATGTGCACACAAAGGCAAAGTTGATTGCAGTTCTTAAAGAGACAACGCTCAATGATTATTTTGAAAAAGCGATAGAGGATGCTCTGGAGAAGGATCGGACGATCCTTGAAAAATTAAAAAAACAGCTGTAGCGCTCATGAAAAAAAGAAATAGGGAGGAAAGGGAATCAGGAAGGGCATATGCCGCGGAGAGAGTCTTTCGTGTCTGCATCAGCGCCTCACTCCTATTCTTTATCCTCTTTGCTGCATCACTTGCGGCAGGGGCAGATGACGCGAATCCTCCTGTCATTTTGCAGAAGCGTCCCCTGGGGTTGACAAATGAGAACCCAGTCCTCTTTTCCATGACTACCGACGAGCTGTCCACGTGCAGGTATGATACGCAGGCAAAGCAGTATGATGACATGGGAGGCATCTTTGCAGGGAACGAGACAGGTCACAACGTCAGCCTTTCCCTCGCTGACGGGCCCTACACCTATTTTGCTGCCTGCAAGGACACCAACAATAATTCTGGAAATCCAGAGAATGTCTCATTTGTCCTTGACACAGTTCCTTCAGTCATACGGGAGTTTTCTCCGGTCGGGACGGTCTTTCGAAGGAGTGTGGAATTCAATGTGACGACAAATGAGGCTGCGACCTGCCGGTTTGACATTTCAGATGTGATCTATGAGAATCTGGCAAGCCAGTTTGAACAGACAGGGCGATTGATACATAGGCAGGCGTACCCGAATCTTGCAGAAGGCGCATACACCTATTTTGTCCGTTGCAAAGATAGTGCGGGAAACAGGAATCAGGAAAGCACAAGAGTGTCATTTGCAGTGAATGTGCGCCCGACTGCGGTTGTCGCCATAGAAAATGGAGACATCCTCCAGGCTGGAAAATATACTGTCCGCCTCGTCGTTTCAGAACCTCTTGCTGAGACTCCCTCGCTTCGCTATAATTTCAATGACGATGCCAACCTTCGCACCATTTCTCTGATGGGGAGCGGGAATTCCTATTCCGGCTACATGATCGTCGGTGAGGAGCTTGGCGACAAGATCGGCACTTTTTTTTTCCAAGGGATTGATGAGACCCAATTGTCAGGCACGGAAATCACTGGCGGGAAGCTGTTTGTCATTGACACAAAAAAGCCAAAGGCGCCCCTGTCATTGGAGATAGAAAATGATAAGAGAGGCTTGCAGTTGTCGTGGTATTATGATGGTGAGACCCAGGATTATTATAAGATATATCGCTCTGCATCCGCAAGCGTCAGTTATGCTGACTATTATGTCCGCTCTGAAGAATCAGAGTTCCTCGACAAGGATGTAGAGGACGGAAAAACCTATCATTATCGGGTATCTGCTGTCGATGTCGCGGGAAATGAGGGGGATCTTTCTGTTGAGCGTTATCTCACTGCGACCCTCGCTGGGCAGACAAAGGAGGAGAGCGTACAGCTTTCCTCGACGCTGACTGGGACGGTGCGTCGCAAGATTTCAGGAATGGACAAATCTCTCCTCGACATTGATGCGTCGCTTACGTATATCTCTTCATTGTCAGATCCTGCTGCTGTGGATGTGGTCGTATATTTTGATCTGATGCAGAAGGTGCGAAGCGCCAAGCAGGCTGTTAGCGACATCCGTGCTCAGGCAGAGGGGCTTCTTTCCCTTGACCTGAATGCTGAGGAATTGCGTCTGCGTATGGACAAGATCGACCTCGCGCTGCAAAAGAATCTCCAGAATGTGGTCGATAAGGTGGAGATCATGCAAAAATCAGACATCCAGCAGGTGCACGATGACAGTGATGTCTACACGGCAATTGCTGATGCTGTGCAATCTTCAGAGAGGCTCGACCAGGAATACCAAAAAAGCATGCTTGAAGTGAATGACCGTGCAAAGGTCGGCCTGAACATCGTCCAGGTCAAGATAACGTACCTGGAAGGGAGGAGCGAGGTCTTGACTCTTGTCCGAAAAGATGTGCAGGCAGATGGCACTGTCGCTGGACGGGTGATCGAGTCCATCCCGAAAGACGTCGCGTCGAGCGCAAAGGAGGTATTATCCATGCAGAGTTACCGCACTCTCAAGGACGATCCCGTGCTCGAGTGGCCTCTCTCGTCGGGAAAGGCAGAAGTGCGGTATTATTTTGCGTCTGCAAAGGATATCAACAGGTTGAAGACGACACGGACGATCGTGATCCTTTCTCCTGAAAAGCAGGGCATTAACCAGACAACTGCCAATAATTCGATCACAGGGCTTGCCGGAAAGGACGTGTTCGCTTCTGAAGCGAAAGGGGGATTTTCCCTGCAGCAGATCATCATATTCTTCGGCATTATTGTCGTCGTCGGGCTTGTCATATACTATTTTTTCTTCTTGAAGGCAGAGGATAAATATGAGGGAAGGGAATCTGGCGAAGAGGGATTGTCTTCTTTCATCAAGCATTCGGGCAAAGAGACGCCTGAAAGGCAGGTCCATGCTGCGAAGAGATCAAATCCTCTGAGACCGCCTCCTGCGCCCGTCGATGGACATCAGGCAAAGGTCGTCACTGCTGCTGATGTCGCAGATAGAGGGGACGCCGGACTTGAGATTGAGCAGCCATACGTCAAGACCGGTCGGGAAAAGACGCGGGAAGAGGATGTGCGAAGGCTGGTGCTTGACGCAAAGAAGCTTCTGGACAACCTGGATGTGGATGGCGCATATGCCTATTACGTGACTGTGGTCGATCTGTATCCCCATCTTGGAGGTGTTGCGACAGATGAGCTTGCAGGTGATGTGCAAGAGGTCTATAGTCGTCTTTCCCTTTTGGGGGCTCTTGGGCGCTGCAAGGGGCGGGCGGAAAGGATGTCGCCAAGAGAAGTGGATATCCTTCTTTTGCAGATAGATGGTATTCTCGCAGAGAAAGGGGCAGAGAGCAGGTTCACGCAGTATCTGCGGGAGAACCAGAATCATCTTTTGCAATACAAGATTACATTGAATAAGCCGGGCGTGGAGAAAGGCATTTCAGCCGGTTTTGAGAAGACGGGGAGAATAAGGTGACAGTACGATGAATGAACAAGAATTTCAAAATATTTTTAGCAATCATACATTGCTATTCACATTGATAAACGAAAAAAAATAGTGTAGGTGGTTTCAGATGGAAGGATCGCATTTGTCGGACAATCGGGAAAGGGTTTCATGGTTC
>JAGVFV010000047.1 GCA_020057445.1 archaeon
ATCATCTACCCCTGCTACACCGGAAAAAGCATCTTTGACATCATCAACAATACCACACTCCTCGAAGGAGACCTCATCCGCTATTTCCGGCAGATACTCGACAGGATCGGGCAGCTCAAGCAGGCGACAGAAGACGCAGACCTCGTCGACAAGCTCGACCACATCAGAGGAAAGATCACAGAGACCATCAAGAGCATCGACGTACTTTAAGACTGCTTAGAATACTGCATCTCTAAATCAAGATCTCGCTTCGAAAATCACTTCCCTTCTTCTCATCATCCCCTAGCGAGAAGCCGTGCACCCTCTTGTCCAGGTCATACTGCACTTCTTTCACCGCAAATGTATGGTGCGGCAAATGCAATCTGGCCACCTCAAGCACTGCATCGATCATCCGCGCAAGGTCGGGAAACACATCATCATTCTTGGCAAGCACAATATCCGTGTGCGGTCGTCCATTGAACCTTGACTTCACATACGCCCGCACGAGCGGATGCTTATACCAGACGCGAGGCTCATACACAAGATAATCTAGGTAATCTCTGATCCTGAAATCCAAGGCATCCTGGTCGAATTCACGCCCATGAGCGATGATCGGCGTCACATGGAATGTCCTTGATTCCAGATCGTATAACACCCGCCGCAATTCGAGATACACGCTCCTCTCAGGAAGTGCCAATCCCTGCAGGAACAAGGATTCGAACCGGAATACGTCCATGCCTTATTTTCATGCAAGACAGGGTTTTTCAATGTTGCGGTATTCGTCTATTATTCTCACGAGCGCATGTGCACTCTGCGCAGGGGATTTTCCCGTTGTATCTATTGATTTCAGATAAGTATGAGATTCCATCTCTTTTTTCAGACGGGCTTCGTACATAATAATCCTATCAGGATCTTTCAATAGCGCATCGTGTTCCCTTGAGCGATCATTTTGCAGCCTTTGCAGCCGTTCTTCCAAACTAACTGTCACATGCACGAGAATATCAGGTTCTGTCACGGTCCTGATGACTGCATCAGCAAAACACTCTTCATTTCTTGACAAGAGGTGATGCGCTGTTACAGAATACCACCAACGGTCCATCAGTAAGATATCATCTGTTCCATCTGCGGCTCTCCATTTACGAAGATACGGTCTCACCATCCGTTGATCAACATACCACACTTCGCCTAACAAACTATATGTTGAGGGGAACTGAGTTGAAAGTCTTCCCATCATCGTGTCTGATTTCAATACCTTGTAATATTCGCACTGCTTGCCATCTTCCAGCAGGATACGCTTCGCTTCCTGCAGCAAAGTCGTCTTTCCCGCACGGTCCACTCCCTCTGCGACGATAAAAAGAGTCATTGCAGACCTCCGAATTTTCTCAGCGGACACACAGGAAAAAGCCCATGTCCCTCAAGAGCGACGCATGAACCAGTCTTTTGGAATATCGGCTGCAAAGAATTCCAATAGACATCCCATCTTTTCTCGTCCAGCCAGATGTCCTTGATGGATTCCTTTCTCAGATTGCCGATGGGAAGGTTATACGATGCGAGTATCGCACAGGGGTAGACGAGGCCATCTGGAAGGATCTGCAGGTGATACGGATCCTCATGCACAATGCAGCCAAGTCCGTGATTTTCTTCCAGGAATGGGGCCTCGACAGAAAGCTTGATCCACTTTCCAAAAGGCATGACTTGCTCCCTCATCACTGACAGGTATTTCTTGGGATCTGTGACAAGATCTGCATGTTGATTCCCTCTGCCGATTGGCGTGAAAAAATAGATGCCGTGCTCGTCGACCCCTTCATCCACGCACCACTGGCTGATCCTTGGAATATCATTGAGATTGATGGAAAATGCGACAGTATTGACCTTTGTCCTCAGGTCAGATCTTGCTGCATAGGAGATCATGTCCTTGACATGATGAAACATCTGCACATCCTTCCGTCTTATGGAATTATATATCGCAGGCGATGAACCGTCAAGGCTGATCGCCACCTGATCGAGCCCTTCATGGAAGAGATCATCTATCGACGTTCTCGTCAGGCGGGACGCATTCGTCACCAACTCCACATTATATCCCATTTCCTTTGCGTGCATGATCACATAATGATAATCATCACGAAGTGTCGGCTCTCCTCCGGTAATATCGATCCGTTCCCCTCCAAGCTCCTTTGTATCAGAGAGGATCTTATCAAGCTCATCAAGTGACAGCTCATCGCGTATCTGCACTCCAGAATCAAACGCGCAGTGCACGCAAGAATAATTGCACTTGTTTGTTATGTTCAAGTCAAGCTTCGGAAGTTGTTTATGTATGCAAACCACCCCGCATCGGAACATACACTGTACACAAATAGAGCTCGTGCACATTCCATTTTTCTCCGCTTGCTTTCTCGACAAGCGGTCTCTCATCGTCCTTTTCAAGCCAGCACAAAGGGTCAGGCCCGTTGAAATGACCGTATTCCAGATAGGACGCTCCTGCATCCCCTCCTTGGCAATGATCATACGAAGGACATGCGACACACTTTCCCTGAGGAGACCTCTCCCGGATGTTTCGAAAGACTTGAGAATCCAGGATATCATCAAGGTCTTTCTCCCTGATGTTTCCCCCGCTCACTGACAAGAAGACAGAAGGGGTCACCTCGCCATTCGCAAGGATGCGAAACGCACTATGGCCTGAAGGATCGCCAGGGATGAAATACCTTCCGCCATACGCTGCCCGGTACAACGGATCAGGGACAGACGATCCTTCCTGCATCTTTCCTGCGAGAAAACCATATGCTTCCCGCAGGTCATCTTTTGAGAGAGAAAGATCATCCTGCATGGCAATCCCCCGTCCATTCGCCCGGAACCTGTTCAGCCGCCAATAATCGACGTCCAATGACCTCGAGAGGGCAAAGAGCTTTTCCAATTCATCAATCTCGCAATTCATCTTCGTCAGGCAGGTCACCATCTCAGTATCAACCCCACGAGAGACCAGTTCTTCGATTGTGCCGACTGCCTTGTCAAACACTCCTCTTCCTCCCCGAAACCAGTCATGCTTTGCAGGATCCGCAAAGTCAATGCTGACACCGATGTCATGGAAGAGACCAAGATGAGGCTCGATCAATGGAAAGACAGTCCCGTTTGTCGTATAGGATATCTTAATGCCAAGACCATCGAGATATGAGCAAATATCTATGAAATCCTCTCGAAGCGCGCATTCACCCCCGCCGAAATTGACAGCGATGACACCTCCTTCTTTCAGCTTGTCTGCAACAAGGAATGCCTCTTTCGTCGTCAGCTCATCAGGATTAGGTTTGCCGGATGCGCTATAGCAATGAATGCAATGCAAGTTGCACATCTTTGTCAGCGACCATCCGGCGATGAGCATGGTTTCCACCTCTGCGCATATTCCTCGATGAGTTTGCGGTTCTCCTCGACCTTCGCATTGAAAAGGGATTGTGCAGATTTTGTGTAATAGTGCAAATTGTTGAGGAAGTTTGGAGAAATGACTGTGTAAAATGTCTTCTCGTCCAAACCCAGTTCTTCGCGGATACGTTCGTTCTTCCTCCAAAATCCATCAGTCCCCGGATTCTGTACGTCCGCGTCACAGATGATCATCTCCAGAAGATCATTCGGATGGGTCGGGATCTTCGTGGCGAGAACAAGATTTGAAACCTTGTCGATCTGTAGGCGGGTATACCCTGTATCGACAAGATACGGCCTTGCCAATACCATGCTCTGCTCTTCATTATCCTTCCTCCCAAGGACATATACGGAATCATGGATCTTTGCAGCAGTCCTCAAGACGAAACGATCCTCCAATGAGACACCTTCTATCTTCCCTAGCAAGTCCACACATTCTTCGACCTCATCCATATGCTCCATATTATGATAAGGAAGGCGGGGTGCGAGTGGACGGACCAGCTGGTCAAGCCGAGAGAGCATCTGTTGGTACGATTCATTCATGTCGGGTTGGTTGGTGTTCATGGTTGGTCACAAGGATAGTAATGCTATTTGAATATTAGAATTAATTCATCAAAATGTACTCTTTTTCAAAAAAATTTATAAATATAATTTAGTTTATCCGGAAAATGAAGGTAGAATTTCGGTCTAAGCAGGCAGAGATCGTCGTATTGGACGCGAAAGACAAGAGGCTCCTCTCTCTCCTCTGCCAAGATGGAAGATCGCCAAAGACAATCCTCGCGAAAAAAGCTGGCCTTTCAAAAGATGCAGTCGCCTACAGGATGTCCCAGTTCGAAAAACAAGGAGTCATACAAGGATACACGACCGTCGTGGATATCGACAAACTGGGATTTTCCACATATCATCTCTTTCTCAAGCTCGCCGAACCGTCAGAAGAATCGAAGAAGAAGCTGATCGATCAACTGCAGGCATTGCGTTCTCTCAAGGTGATCATCGAATTCTCAGGAACCTATGATTTTGAGATCGGCATCGCTGCGAGGACAATTGAAGAGCTTGATCGCATCGTCAAGAGTATCCTTGCGCCTGTCTTCATTACCGAACACCAGATACTCATCCTCGTCAAGACTCTCATAGGCCGCACTCTTCCATCGGATCTTACCAAGGAACAAGCCGGGAAGGGACACGTCCATAAATCATATGATTGTGACGCCAAGGACCTTGAGCTCCTCAAGCTGCTCTCGCTCGATGCAAGAGAGTCATATGCGTCTCTCGGACCTGCTCTTAGCCTGACTGGTGAAGCGATCGCATATAGGCTAAAAAATCTCATAACATCCGGGATTATCAAAGAGTTCAGACCCATAATCAATTTGGACGCATTAGGATACAGTATGTATACAATCCTCCTCACCTTCGCCAACTTCAG
>JAGVFV010000002.1 GCA_020057445.1 archaeon
CTTGTCATACTCGAGGTTGACCGTGTCTGAGAATTCATGACAGCGCAGTATCTCGATTGCGGCAAACACGCCACCCACAGGGAGCGCGAACAGAAGCCATGTCTCCTGCGGGTCATGGAGCGCGAACAGGATCCGTCCGATGACCACCGCGATAAGGATGAGCTGGATCTTGACGATGTCCTTGATGTCGCTCATACGACGACTTCCTTTTCTCGTGCTTTCCTGGCATCGTCCGCGGTCTGCTTCTTGAATATCCAGGACCGTCGAAGGGCGGTGATGCGGCTGTTGAGGTTCATCTCCAAGATGAAGACGACAAGCGTAAGCCCGAGCATCTGAATAATCCATCGGGGATCTGATGTGAACAGGTGCCATCCGACAAAGTACATGACGACGATGACGAACGGCAGGCTCAGGGAGACGATCAGGATCGAGTTGATCATCTTGCCTTCCCATCTCGTGAATTTCATGTCCATGATGTCCTGCGTCGCATCGCCCACATATGCCCTGGTCTTGCCGAATCCGTATATGATGGCGGCAGTGCCAACCAGGCTCACGAGCAGGCTTCCGATGATGGCGCCGAGGGGGACCAACGCTACACCCGTAGCCATCAGCGACACGTAGAACAATGCCTTCTTGAGGCACGTATCTTGGCACAACATACTCTTTCCCTCCTTCTCCCTGAAATACCTCTGTCAGCAGGCCCGGAGCGCCACCGATTGTTAAGCGATGCTCCGTGTCTGCACTGTCTACCTACTTCGGTCCTTGCATGTTCCCTTGAAGGGGCAGAAGTGGCATGCGATCTTCTGCCGCTCGACGCACGTGTCCGCCGACTTGCACCTGTTGCACACCTGGAGCTGCAAGAGCTTGAACGCGTCACAGCTGTCATGCTCTTCGCAGTCCATGCAGTCCTCAATCTCTAAAGCGAACGACGGTCCTGGCATTGCCAAAATTCCTTTCTGCGGATCTGCCTCACGTTCCTTGTGACCTTGCAATCGTCAGGCGATGCTCCTTGCGGTGTCCCTCTCGCAGACCAACGTATCGAGAAGCTTCTCATGCCCCTTGCAGCCGCTCGCGTGCTCGCATGCTTCGCAGACCGCAAGCTGCACGAGCCTCTTCCTCTCAGGACAGTCGGAAGCGAACTGGCAACTCTTGCAATTCATGAGAGATTCCCTCGGAGACATAGTACTCCTTCCAGACAATCCATCCTGGACTGTCTCTTCCTGAAAGACCTTTCCTTCCTGGATCAGAACAGCGCTCAACAAACTGAGTCCAAGTCCCTAGTTCATCATCGGGTTGATGCGGCCACCTTGAGTCTGCATGCGCGTGATCTCATCTTCTATCATCTGCAGCTCAGCATTGAGCACCGCGAGCATCATAGCCAGCTGCATGACCTCGGGTGGAGGCATCGGGATGTCATTGTTGATCATCGCGCACGTCTCCTTCTTTGGGCAGCCCTTGCACATCTCAGAGATCTGCATTGTCATTCACTTCCCTTCATGCCATGTTCGACCATCGTGATCTCGAACTCCCGTACGACACGAGCCCGAAGACCACCATGAAGACCATCATTACTTCAGCCATTTCCCCTCCACTGCCTCGAGATGGCAAGGTAGAGCGCAAGGACGCTCGCAATGGCGAGAAGAAGTCCGAGCATCTTTATAGGGTATGGAGCAAAGAAGAGCATCATCGCCCCTATCCAGCACAGCACGACGAAGAGGAAGTTCAGCCGTCTCATCATAACCTCCCTGTTGTCACTTCTTCACTTTCCTTCACTGCGATCCTTCACTCCATCGAGATGGAAGATTCCTGCTCGAATGTAAAGACATTACTTGCTGACCTTCACCTTGGTCGTGTCCGGCTTGAACCCCACCGAATCCGCAAGGTCCCTTGTCCACCACCGAACGAGCATGCTGTCAGGGACAGACCGCAGGATGCTCTCGTGCGGTTCAGTGTACGTGGTGATGTAGACAGGCGTCGTGAGAAATCCGCTACGGCGCCAGTAGGACACCTGTACCTTGGCCGAATCTCCTGCGGTGACCGGACCGACTCTCGTCCAGAACTCCGCGGTAGTCTTGTTCCAGTTCCAGTCCACGGACACGTCCTTGTCCTTGAACTGGTTGTGGTACGACATGCAACCAGTGGACAGGACCAGGAATGCGAAGAAGCAAGCAAGCACCAACCGTGTGACCTTCATATCAGTTCCTTTCTTCGCAGGCGATCCCTCAATACATCCTTTCGAAAATAATGGAGGACCCCCTGCTTCCTTAATGGCCTCGAAGCGTGAGTAGCGCAAGCTGCAAGAGAAGCGTGAATCCCTGCATGCCTGCGACTGCCATGAACAGCGTACGACGTTCGCCCGTGGCAAGACTCGCGAAAATCGCCGTGATGAGGATGAATGCTAACGTGCAGACGAACCATCCCCAGAAGACTCCCTCCCGAGGAAGAGCCCCATCACGATTGAGCTGCCGCAGGGCATTCCTCGTCACACTCGCGCCGGTCGTCGAAATCACGAATGCCGCAACGCAGAGCCCCATCACCGGAAGGGTGTGGGGATAGACTCCCGCGACAAACGCTGCGAACGCGAACACGGAAAGACCAAAGAACAGGATACCACATGCCCGATTCATATTCACCTCCAGATGGCCACATCCGCAAGGAGGGCCATCACGACGAAGACGAGGGCAAGGAGGATCCTCGTCCTCACGCCACCTTCAGCCTCTTCACCCACAGCAATGACGAGACATAGAACACGATGGAGAAGCTGATGAGATAGTACAGGTTCGTATGCTTCATCCTTTGCAGGTACAGTACCACAGGACAAAGGATGCCAAACCACGTGACATAGGAAGCAAGCTCACCCTTCGTCTTGATAGGAAGGGAGCGGCTGACGACGAGGGAAAAGATGAAGAACGCGAAGATCGCAGTGAAAACGCCAAATGCGATGTTGATCGATTCAGTCTGGTGGATCAGTCCAGACACGACTCCCCCTGCCATGAACAAGAACGAGAACACGACCATCCCTAACCATGAACGCAGCTCTTGTCTCATGTCCACTCCTTTCAGCCTTGATTCCTCTACACCTCAAACTTGCAGGATCCTTACTTGAGAATCCTGATCATCAATTGATCATACACCACGTAGCACCCTTCGCCTTCCCCCACCTGATGCGACTTTCCCCATGCAAGCACCCGCTTTCCCGAGAGCAAATCCATCTCCGCTTCGGGGATTGACTTCTCCAGCCAGATGATCTTCTTGTAGTCGACCTTGCCCCAGATTTGGCAAGTTCGAAAATCGTTGAAGCTGATCACCTCTGCAATTCCATCCTTCCACCTGAATGGTCCTACTCCTGCGGAGAGATCACAACCGCGGTCATCCTGGGACAGCCAGAAAACGTCCATGCGCTCCCAGATAGGCACGACCTTATCGCTGGTCCATCCGTAGATCAGGAGTACCTTTCCCTGGAGCAGTTCCAGATTCTCAGGAGAGACGGTCCGTCCATACACATTGATCTTCGTTGGCTTCAAACCATCTGCAATCGGCACAAACACCGGCGAAATCAGCATCCCGAACGGCGACTTTGTCACCAGACGAGACACTGTCAACGTGTCTCCGGTGAATCCGATCGTACCGACAAGCGCGTACTCCGCTGCGAAAGCAGAAGAGACCACCGCACCGACCAACACAAGGAACAGCGCAACACGAAACATGAGTTCCTCCATTTCCTTCGATCACTTGCCATACTCTATTAGTGCCGCAGGAGATCAACCTTATGGCGAAGGATTGTTCTTCTCCTTAAGAGGATAGATCAGGAATACAATCCCCGGAAAGAAATACAGGACGCTCGCTAATGTCCAGAATATCAAGAAGAAACCAAGTTCCCTGCCGCTTAGCGCCATGACGAGCAGATACAGCAGCGCAACACCAAGATTCACTATCCCGATGATGCACTCCACGATGAGTGTGGATACGGCGCGGTCAGAGCCCTTGATGCCCTTTCTTCCTGCGTCGATGATGTGTCCTGCTGCTTGGAATGCGAAACCGTTCGCAAGCGCGAAAGCAAGGATGAACGGGACTTTCCCCCCACTCACCATGAAAACAAACGCGATCAAGACAAACCCGATGCTCCAGGCAAGCAAGCCTGCAGCCTTACTCAACTGATTCATTGTTTCCTTCCTAGCGTCTGCCAAGCTCAACGCTGTCAAACCTGACGGGCGCATCCTTTTTCCTAGAACGCGAATTCTTCTGAGATTTCCTCCGCAAACTCGAGTGATTTGCCGCAGACTGGGCATTCCACCACTTCGAGCCCGTCCTGGATCTCGACCACAGCACCGCAATGCGGGCAGTCCACGTCTTGATGATCCACGACCACGTTGATGTGGCCGCAGTTTGTGCACTCTGCGAACTCATCGTCCTTCTCGTGATTGATCGGCTCATCGCACAGCGCACACATCGTCGTCTTCATTCCTAACCTCCTTGTTTTCCTCAGGCAGGCCTAGTCCAGGTCTGCCACTTCCATCCAGAACCCCATCTCCTCTTCGTTCATCCTCTGCAAAGAAGAGACCTCGTCCTTGTGCAATGTCGCAGGAGCAGCGCTTCTCCCGTCCTTGATAGCATCCGCACGCGGTTCAGGAACAGCGTCCCACACTGCAGGAATTTCTACAAGCTGCACCTGAACAGCAGGAACAGCGTCCCACACGGTCGGATCATCCATTGGCTTCACAGCGAGCTTCTCTTCGTTCCCTTCACTCATGAATCCTGCCTTTCCTTGTGAACCTTGGAACCTCCGCTAGTTGCCCTGGACTTGCACCCGGCGGACTTTCACGAGCTCAGACAGATTTCTTCCAAGGGAAGCAATACAGCCGAGGACGATGATGAACCGCACTATCTCCCATGCCCCTTGAGTAGGCGCTATGGCTACGGCCGATCCCACTGCGAGGTTCCACGAGGAATTGATGACATGCTTCCTCGTGAGGAAACTCTTCAGGTACGCCCCGGAGAGTGCAAGTTGGGAAGCGCCACCTTCCTTAGACTGGGCCTCAGCGATGAACCGAAGCACTTCCAGGTTTCTCACCTTCGGCCGGATCCCTTCAGGGCAGATCTGAGACGTATGCCTCTTCCAGGCGAACTCTCCAAAGATGAGAGCAAACACCAGGAAAATGCAGAACAGGGTCAACATCGTCTAACTCCTTTCCTTTGAGACTGAAGTCTCTCCTTGTGACCTTTGAACCTGTTGCAGGTTACGCCAAGCGGATTCTGCGGATCTTCATTAGCTCGACCAGGTTCAGGATCGCGCTCACGATGACGACGATCCAGATCATGGCTGACCAAACGGGCGTATTGCCAAGTACATCCGGAGTGACTGATAGGAACCCGATCATGGCCATGGCATTGAGGATCCAGATGTGCTGATTGAGGAGAAAACTTCGCAGGTACCTTCCCTCAAGACCGTTCTCAGGAGCAGCGGCGATGCGCCTGAGTTCATCAATGGTCTTGATTCCTGGCCGTCTCTCCCTCGGACACTTCTTCTCAATGATGATAGAACAGATCATATCCACCACCACGGATGCGAGCATCCAAAGAGAAAATACTATTAACATCGCCTCACTCCTTTCTAATGACTCGAAAGTCTCTCCTTGTGACCTTGGGCCTCTTCTACCACCTGACGGCGCGGATGTGCCCAACCCTCTCCAGTCTGCCTTCGATCTCGGCGAAGAAGAGATCTTCCTCGGTGATGGCATCCTCGAGGTCACGGAACTCGCCAAGCTCGTCCCAGTCCATCGCATCAACTGCGGCCAGCGCGAGCTCTTCCTCCCTGACCTCTGACCAGACCTTGCGCTCGTCGACAGTAATCGTCTGGCCAAGATTGTCCTCGTCAGCGTATTCGCGAGCCTCTTCGATCGCTTCTTGGAATGAAGGCATGACCGAATCGCCCGCAATCCCTCTCATCGCATCAGACTTCGCGCTCATGTCGTCCTCCTTATGGTTTCTCGACCGGCTTCAGCGGTTGTCCGGGTTCATCCTCAAAGAGCGCATCGATGATCTCCTGCGCATGTTTTGGCGTCGTCGGCGCAGGATACTTCGGATAGTGTGACATGAACGTGTAGACCGTCCCCACGATGAACACACCACCAGGGGCCATGATCGCAGCGAACGGCTTGACGAGCAGGCAGACGCCAAGGACTGCGGCAGAGGCAAGCGTCGTCAGGCCAAGAGCGTAAAGACCCAGGCGAACCTTATCGTGTGCGGCAAACCCTCGGAACATCAACGGCCAGAACACAGACACCGGCAGGAGCAGGAAAAGGCAGTTGATGAGCAGGCATGCGAAGACAAAATCTCCTTGCGAGTAGTCCATGGTACACTCCTTCATGCCTTTTTCGACAAGGCAGGCATCTTCTTCGGAACCCCGACCCGGAGGATCTGGATCTTGACACCGATCTCCTCAAAGTCCTGATTTGTCTTATCCGCAGCGGCGACCAATACGGATTCGATGTCGTATCCTCCATCTCGGTCGTAGGACGCGAGTCGGATATTAGCGTGGAAGAGATTCTCAACCCATTTCGTCCACACCTCATCCAAGTACTTGGCAGCATCACATGGACGATCGATTTGCAGGAAAGCGCCAAGCGTCCACACCACGTTCACAGGAGTGTAGACGATCGTGCTTCCTCTGTCCTCGGAGAGGATGATCGTCGCGTGGACTTTTGCAGGCACTTCAACCCATCGCTTATGTGTGCGGCCGAAGAGCGCTTTCTTCGCAACGACATCAGTGACTGTCCACAACTCCCCTTGCCGCTGTTCGACGAGCACTAACGTCCCCTTCGTAGCGGGAAACACCGGGGTGTGAAGCGCCAAGAAGACGATCACACCCACACAGAGACCAAGAATCACGGCACGCATAGCATTCCTCCTTTCAGTCCTCGTCAGGTGTCTCATCCTCTGCATCGTCCGACTCATCTTTCTCGACATCCAGTTCATCATCCTCGACGATGTCTGAATCCTCTGCCAAGAACCAGTATCCGCAGTCATGGCACTTCACGAACTGGTCCACCGTTTCCACCTCGATCTCGCCGCCGCAGTCATGGCAACGGACGATCATCACATATCTCCTTCAGCTTCGCGGCGTCACCGGCGTTCGATCGGGAGGCAAGCTCGAAGAGGTACTTCCTGGCAGCAGCATCCTTCCTTCCCGGAAGGTTGTCCCTTGCATCCACGATGAACAGGAATGAGATGAAACTGAACAGGCCGGGGACGAAGAGAAGCAAGCCTGGCGCGTCAACCCGCAAATAGCCGACCATTCTGACGATGGACGCGACAAGCGCACTGAACCCGCAGATCGCAGTCAAAAATGCCACCGGCCCGAACTCCCGCATGATCTGCGAGAGATCAGTATCCCAGGAAACCTTGACCGCTTCTGCCTCATGCTTCCCCTGAGCAGCATACCACATCCCGACGATTCCGAACAACGTCCCTGGCCACCAAAGCATCGTCAGGTTTGTGAGTGCTGCGGCAATGCCATTGAACATCACCGAGAACCAGAATAACTTCTTCACGACCTTTTCCTTTCCTAGGTCCTTGACAAATCAGCGCTGCATAACAGCCTAGTGCAGCATCTTCAGTGATTGAATGGTAATCTCGCTCTTGATGATGGAGATCACCGAGATGATGATTGCAGCTATGGCCATGATGTCACCGATGCTGATTTCGATCACCTTCTTCTCTTTCTTCTGCTCGTCCATGATCCACTTCCTTTCCCAGGATACGTAGTTCCGACGACTGCGTCACTCTGACCTAGAACCAGATCTTCAGGCCGACTAGGACTGCTCCGACACCTCCTTTGTCACCGACTCCTTGCCTAGTTCTTCAGCAGCGGCTTGAGAAGCGTCGGACCGAGGAGCGTGCAGAGGGAGAATAGCCCGAGAAAGAGCAAGGAAGCAGAGAAGAGATGGAAGACAAGTGCTCCACCTATCGATCCTTTCTTTTCCGTGCTCATCAAGACTCCTGCATACTGCCGGAAGAATCCGCTCAACGCCAGACTGCCAACCACGACAAGCGCACGGACGATGGTCACGAACATAATCTTACCTTCCTTTCCAGACCTCGTCGACCTTGGGTTTCATGTTCTCGGTGATGAGGACACGGGTGAACTCGGCAAGCCTGTCGCTCTTGAACCGGGAGATCAGGTAACCGATGATGATCGGCATGAAAGGGACCCTCAGGGCAGTGTCTGCGACGAGAGCAGCCACGATCGCTATCGCGAACCACTTCGTCGCAAACACCTCCACCCGGTCTATGACCCTCTGTCTGATCCTTGGCTCGATTTTCCACTCCTCTGCCCACATCCTCACGGAATGAATGCTTCGCAGGTAGCCGCGAAAGAGGAAGAAGAACGGCCAGAAGCAGAGGATCGCACCGTTGAGACAATTCCAGAAGTCGAACTTCATCTCCTACTCCTTCTGCACGTGCTTCATCATCTTCCAGAACCCGTCTGGGATATAACGATAATGCCACGTGCCATCCTTCTTCGCCTGCCTGTACTCCTGCTCAGCCTTTGTCCAGTCGACTTTCCTATCCTCCGCAGCCTTGCTAAGACGGAAGACCGCGTCCTTCGCAGGGGAGTCCTTGGCACTTCTCCAAAGTTCCTTCCCTTTCAAGACAGCGCCTTTGCCTTCCTTGACAGCGTCGAGCAAGCCCTTCCCGCTCTCTGAAAGCTGTTCGACTGCGGCGATCGCCCTCGCGAAGTCCTCATCATTGTCCTTGTAGAACTCCTTGAGGCTGTTGGCGTTGTCAGTGATCTGCTCGACGTTCTCAGTGACGACAGCTGCCTTTGTCACGAGCGTGTCTGCCTTGTCCATCAAGGTGTCGGCCTTCGCAGACAGCAAGTCAGCAGCAGCGGATCCCTTTTCGACGATCGCCTTGCCGCGCACACTGATAGAGTCCGCAGCGATAGCGATCTGATGCGCCTTGTCCGCAAGCCTGTTCGCCTCGCGAAGCACGAGGAAGAACGCACCGAGCAGGACAAGGACGACTCCTCCGATGATGAGCCACTTCTTGCTCATGAGGCCTCCTTCAATCTCGGGAACTCCTCGGAGAGCCCGGTCATGAGAGCCTTGAAATACCCCGACGGCAGGAAGACATTGTTTTTTCCGCCGACCGAGATGGACGAGCCGATGACGACTCCTTCCTGCACCCTTGTCCCTGCCACAGACACCTGCACGCGCTGCTGGTCAGGAAGGCATGCGAACTTGAGCCCGTCGATCAGCTGCGGATGAGTCGCCGAAGGATCGACGTTGTTGCGGAATGCACGGAGGGCAGCATAGGTGTGCGTCTCCGATGTCAGGAACCCGAGGGCAGTGTCGATCTTCGACGCGAACATCCTTCGCACGACGCTCGGATGCCAGAGGATGACGCGAAGCGTCCGCGACCCGTCAGTGAGGCGAAGCACGTACGACTCTTCCATCAGGTCGGGCATGCCCTCTCCCTTGATCCGTCCCTGCATCGTGCCAGAGATCGGGCCTCCGAACAAACCTCCTCCGTACCCTTTGAATCGGCCCGAATACTCAGCAGCGATCTGCACGGTCGGAGCAGACTGCACCTCGAACACAGTCCACGTCCCAAGGTCAGGCTCAACAACTCCTTTGTCTTCAGGAGCGATCCTGAACCTGTCTAGCACTGCGACAAGCGCTTGGGAGCGAAGCAAGTCCATCCGATTCTCCTCCAAGACCTTCGCGATTCTCCGTCGCTTTTGGCGGAGGAGGAGGAGTGTCACCGCGACAGCGAGGACATTGATACATACTGCCAGGGTCCACTGTCTCGTTTCCACGACAACGATGAACACGACAGTGAAGAATGCGGCGAATAACCAGCTGAAAAAGAGTCCCATGCCCGCACCTGCCTCCTTGCGCTTTTCCTCGGCATGAGCACTCAACGGAACAGAAGATTTCATGACTTGCCATCCTTTCTTCATCCCTGCAACAAACAACGTACAACATGGTGCAGCATTGCTTGCAGATTGGCCACGTTCACTTACCGATCAGGATCCTTCATCTGGCCATTTGCCTTCGGCCTGATGAACCCGATGTTCATGCCGTTCTTGTTCTCGATGTGGAACACATCGCTGGCATGGACGTGCACCGGAAACTGCTCTCCGGGAGCGAGGACCTTGGTCCATCGTGTGCCATCACCGTGGTGGTTCAAATTCACGCAGCGGACACTCACTGAGTCGGGATTGTCGTTGACGACCATACCTTTTGTCATATGCCCGATTACCCGAACACCAGCGTATTCACTCTCCGCGAGATAGTGCTGCGGCTGCGAGCGCTGGAATGTGATGATACCCCTGACGATGCCAAACACGGCACCGATGACTATGGCGATCACCACAAGCCAGATGAAACCCTTGAGCATGACTTCACCTCCTTCTTCCTTCAGAGACCTTGATCCCTTGCGCCCGACAGCGTAGAACTCGGCGCAGCCCTTGTCACCGACAACTCTTGACCACGCGCCGCCGCAAAGAATTCTTGACGACGACCTCGACTTCCTCCTCGACGACCCATCCGACGACATCACGCTTGATGACCTTCTGCGGTTTCATTCTTTGTCCTTGCCTTGACGAACAGATGCGCGCAGAGGACCACGAGCGAACAGAACAGTCCGATCCCTCCGAGGAGCAGGAAGAAATCGCTCAAAGATCGTATGTGTATGGCTCTTCCTTTCCCATGTCCTGACAACCTAGCTCGGCGAATTGCGTCTTGCCTTTTTTTCCCTTGCCTGCTTGATGAGCTCGTTGACAGACCAAATCATCCGAGGGAGCATCGCACAACCGCAGATCAGGATGATGATCCAGTTATTCTGTGTCATGCCTTGGTTCATGTCATCTCCTTCTTCATGGAATTGTGCGCCCGTCAGGGGATGAAAACCCTGTTGATGTTCTCCATCTTGCAGGCGCACGCCATGGTTCGCTACGCAGCCTTCTCGCCGTCACCGAGGGAAGCCTTGATAGCCTTGATCGTCTCGTACGGAAGCGCAATAACCGTGTTTGCCGGAAGTTCCCGAAGCGTGTCGAGGAACCGAAGCTGCATGGCAGAGGGACTCGCCTCGAGCTTCTTCGAAGCCTCGACAAGCTTCTCCGCCCACTCGATCTCACCGTTCGCCCGGATGGTCTTCGCCTCTGCCTCGAGCTGTGCAGTCAGCTTCTTATCGTAAGCATCGTGCACATTCTTCTCAAGGAAGGTACTGGTGAAGCTGACTTCGATCACCTCAATGCCCCACTGCGCAACCTGCTGCTTGAGTGCGGTCTCGATAGCGGAGGAGAACTTGTCCACATCAGAATAGAGCTCAAGAAGCGTGGACTTCTTGCCGACTTCCTGCATGATCTTGGTCAGCATCTTCATGAGTGTCAGCTCATAGAAGGACACCTTGAAGAGCGCGTCTGCCGCATTCACCACCTTGTAGGTGAGGACAGGGAAGAGGTGGAACTTCTGATTGTCAGATGTCCTGACAATCCACTCGTTGCTTTCGTCCAAGCCTGCGTCCTTCAACTTGCAGACATGCTCCCTACAATCGACCTGTCTCATCTGGGTCGTGATCCAGAAAACCCAGCGAGGGCCGGGATCGACGGTCTTGACGTACTTCCCGAACGTCGTGATCACTCCCTTGTTGCCCTGCCAGACATACCTGATCCCCGTCACCCAGAAGAAGAACACCGTACAACCGA
>JAGVFV010000093.1 GCA_020057445.1 archaeon
ATCTTGTCGACGAAAAAAACATGCTCTTCTTTGCAGAACGCATGATAAGGAATGACGAAGCCCAAAAGACATTCTTCAAACGAGACGACTTTGTCGAAGAACGAGAGGCATTCGCCCGCTGCTTCACCGATCCTTCTATCAGCGCAAAGATACGAAAGAAAATCAGATAATCAACCTATAAGACTTGCTTCTTCTCTGACAACGCGACCGGACTCTCTCCTCCATGCCACGTCATCCTCGGCCGCACGCGGATGGGAAACAGCCGCTCATTATTATCATCAAGCACGATCGCAGCCCCTGTCTCGCGCGGAAGGTCATTGAGGAGCTTGTCAAGCCCAGTTCGCATGTAGCTCTGCATCAGCATGCCAAGAGCGTCAGTATCGATCTTTGCCGTGATCCTGTGGCTGATGATTGTGTCTGCCTGGGTCATGACATCAGTATGGATCTTTCCAGGCTGCTGGCTTGCAAGAACAAGAGAGATCCCAGGCTGCCTTCCCTCACGAAGGATGGTGATCAACGCGTCGCTCGCAGACGTCTTTCCAGTATTTGGCAAGAACTCATGCGCCTCATCGATCACAAGCCACACGAGAGGATACTCCTTCTTCGGCTCATCCTCACCAAAATAGTTCATCGCCTTGTGCAGGTCCTTGAACTCCTCAACCTTCCTCTCCTTCATCCGCTGCACAAACAACTTCTCTGCGACAAGGCCGATGACCAGGCTCTTGATATTCCAGCCGCCTCCTTGCGTCGCGTAGATGGACACATCAATGACACTCACCTGACCTGGCTTTGCAAGATCTGAAAGAGGAGTGCCTTCCTTTGAAAAGATTCCCCATGATTTCGCATTCAAGAAACGGTTCTTCGCAGCATCCTTCACGCTCTTCTCACTATCTGTCGCCTGACATGCGGCAATGATATCATCAATATCATACAAAACATTCTTGTCCTGCAAGTCCAGGATGACCCGCTCGATCAAGACCCCGAGGGGTTCGGTCTCACTAATGCCAAACGTCAGGCACCAATCCTCTGCAGTGAGTTCGCTTGTCTTCACTGAGAACGGCACGTCGACAGGGATCCCCTCATCCCGCGCTTTCTTGAAAAAACCTTCAGGGCAATAGATCACGATGTCCATTTTCTTTGGCTCAAGATCCCACAGCTTCAGCAAGTCACGATCCTTCCTGTTCGGATACTTCATGGTCCAATAGATGCCCATCGTGTCCAGCATGATGATGGAGAGATTATTCCTCACTTCCGACGGAAGATCAGCCAATCCTTCGGCAATGACCCCCATGGTGTAGGACTTTCCTCCTCCGCGTTTTCCGCAGACAAAGACGACGTGGCTTCGCAGCATGTCCAGATACACGGGATTAGCAAGAGAATTCTCCCGCCCCATCTTCACATACTGCTTGCCGAGAAGGATCATCCCTTGGCTACCATACTTTTTCCTGTCAGACTCGCTCCTGCCGATGATGATATCAAACATATCTCCTTCCTCATGCTCTATCTTTTATATATTTTTGCTAGAAAAACACTACTATTCTCGAATGGCAAAAAGGAAAAGGTTTAAATAGCATCCACTCTTCCATCACCTCCTCAGGTGATCTATTATGGCAAAAAAACCGCTTCCATATCCAGAAAAGAAGACAGTCATCAAAAAACACCACACAGGACGATACATCGGCATCACCCTTGGCATCCTCATCATCCTTGTCGCCCTCATCTACCTGATTAAGACAGAAGTCCTTGTCAAGACGCCGGTGACTCTTCCCCAGAAAGAAGGAGTCGCAGCGAGCGTCGGAACGAGCGACATCACCCTTGCAGAACTCAATACTGCATATGAGCGGCTCCCAGAACAATACAAGGCGCAACTCACGAGGACCGATGTCCTCAAGCAGCTCATCGACGAAAAACTTCTCCTCCTCGATGCAGAAGCGAAGAAGATAACAGTCTCCGAAGCAGATGTCCAAAAAGAGATCTCCGCCCTCATGGTGACGAACAACATCACTGAGGAAGAATTCAACCAGGCGCTCGCACTCCAAGGGGTGAACAAGTCAGAATTCCTCACCGCATTCAAGAACAGGCTTCTCATAGCAAAACTCTTCAATGTCACTGTCCTTTCCGCAACCACAGTCACCACCCAAGAAGCGAAGACTTACTATGATGAGAATCAAGACATCTTCACCCAGCCTGCGTCAGTGCATGCGGCACACATCCTTGTCAACACCTCTGCCGAGGCAGACGAGATCGTTTCGGAACTCTCCTCCGGGAAAAACTTCACAGACCTTGCCAAGAAATACTCCATCGACCCGTCAGCAAAAGTCAATGGCGGAGACCTCGGCTACTTCAGCCAGGGCATGATGGTCCCTGCGTTTGAAGAAGCGGCATTCGCGACAGCCAAAGGAAAGTACTCAGATCCTGTCCAGACACAATTCGGCTGGCACATCATCTGGGTCATCGATACAAAACCGGCACAAGTCATCCTCTTCGATGACATAAAGACAGAGCTCATCGAATCACTGCGCATGACAAAAGCCAGAACCGACTTCCAGACATACCTCTCGGAACTAGGCAACAAGACAAAGATCGTCACCTATTTCAGTGAGAGCATAACACCGACCGCGACCATGCCTGCAGGAGCCAACGATGAGAACATACCTCCTGAACAATTGCCAGTGACGAGCGCACCTGCGGAAGAGCAATCACCTGCAGAAACACCTACAGAGACCGCTCCTGCAGAAACCACGAAACCTGCTGCAGGGACACTTGCAGCATGCCTCACTGACAAAGACGCAATCTTGTACGGCGCGTACTGGAACAAGGACACAGAAGACCAGATGAACCTCTTCGGCACTGAGAAAGCAGACCTGCCCTATGTAGAATGCGGAGTCTCCGACGACTACGCAGCACAAAAGAAAGAATGCAAGGATGAGAAGATCCTCGGCTATCCCACATGGAAGATCGCAGGAAAGCTCGTCCCAGGAATCCTGACGAAAGAACAGGTCAAGGCGCTCGCAGGGTGCTAATTTTTTTTTTCAAATCCTTTTTTTTTTCTTCCCTACTCGTCCTTACACTTTCATGAAGATTTCTTTTTTTGCGATGAGATATATTGTTTTGCCACATTCTTTATGTTTCCTTATGGAAAACAACACCCGCAATGTTTATAAATGCCAACCCATTCGCTAACCTTGCTACGCAATTAGGGTCCTTACCCAAGCAAAGAACCATCAGGTTCTGGCGATGAAGGAGAAGCCACTCCTGCGTACAACAGCCCGGCACGAGAGTTGCTCTCGCAAGCAAGGACATCAGTCCGGCAATGAGCTTGAGAGTTAGTGTCCCGGGCACCACACACCATCCTGATCAAAAAAAATTTCGCATATCCACTTAAAGACCAAGCCCACTCATCATGATTCCCATCGTCACAACATATATTGACAGAATGAATCCATTATCGCTTGTTCTCTAAGTGCGATAGGAAGGAAACCCCTATGGCAAAGATCGCACAAGTATCAGCAAAATACATAGTCCACGCAGAAATCCAGATTCAAGGCGTCGTCGACAAACCAGACGTGATAGGCGCCATCTTCGGACAGACCGAAGGGCTTCTTGGCGCAGACCTGGAACTACGCGAACTCCAAAGAAGCGGAAGGATCGGCAGGATCGAAGTCAACGTCGACACCAAATCCGGAAAGACCGCAGGAGAGATTGTCGTCCCCTCAAGCCTCGACAAGGCAGAGACGGCAATCATCGCAGCGGCGCTAGAAATAATCCAGCGCATCGGACCATGCAATGCAAAGATCCATGTCGCAAGCATAGAAGACGTCAGGATCTCCAAGCGACAATTCGTCGTCGAAAGGGCAAAAGAGCTCCTCAAGACACTCATGGACACGAGCATGCCTGACTCCCAAGAACTCGCGGACGAAGTCGCCTATTCTGTGAGAGTCATGGAAATCCAGGAATATGGACGAGAAAGGCTTCCTGCAGGACCAGCAGTAGACGAGAGCGACGAAGTCATCGTCGTCGAAGGAAGGGCAGACGTCCTTAACCTCCTCAAGCACGGCTTCAAGAACGTGATAGCCCTCAACGGCACGTCAGTGCCTGAAACCATAATCGAGCTCTCCCGCAAGAAGACACTCACTGCCTTTGTCGACGGAGATCGCGGAGGGAACCTCATCGTGCAGGAACTCCTCTCCATATCAGAGATCGACTTTGTGACACGCGCGCCAGACGGAAAAGAGGTCGAGGAATTGACCAAGAAAGAGATACACAAGGCACTGCGCGGACGCTTTGCAGCAGAACAGGCACGCATGGAATTCATGCAGAAGGACGAAAAAAAGACACAAGCGCCATCAGGCCAACGCCCTGAAGGCAGGACAGAGCAACGTCCTGAACGCATTGAAGGAAGAACGGAGACAAGACAGGAACCTAGGCCTATGCAAAGGGAACCGCCCCAGCTGCAAAAGGCAGCTCCCCCTATGCCTTCATTGGCAAAGCAGCCGAAACGAAAGATGACATCACAAGAGAAAGAATCATTCGGCCACATGCTCGAAGACCTCATCGGAACAAGAGGAGCATACATCCTTGACCCCAAGCTCAACATCCTTGGCAAAGTCCCAGTCTCAGAACTCCAAGGCACGATCAAGAGCCTCAAGACAGGAATCTACGCCATTGTCTTTGACGGCATCGCAGACAGGGATCTTGTCGCGACAGCAGAACGGGCAAACATCCAATTCCTCATCGCCATGGACAACAAGGTCAAAGAAGGAACACACCTTGCAATCATCACACCAGATGAGCTCTGAGGAATTGCCATAAGAACGACCCGAGCGAAGAATTCATTTTTTTTCTTATCACTTTCTCCACTGCAGTCTCATTCATGACCCACTCTTCACTCTCTTTTTTTCTTTCCACAATCTCGCAGAAGCGAAAGGAGGGAGGAGTGATATCAGCAAACGCCCAATAAGACACAAATTTAGGCATAGGAGTTGACGCAGTGACAAGAATAGTCTGCCCTCCTGAAAGCGCAAGATACTGAACATCACTCTTGAACGCAGGAGCCACATCCTCGACAGTATCCTGGAATGCAGCAAAAGGATATTCGTTTTCATCCACAAACATGAACTGTATGGCAAACATGCCGGACCTATCCATCCCGTTTGACAGGAACATCTGTGGAATCAACAAACCATGCAAAGCATCGACCTCGAGATTCACCCACTGATAGCCATACGTATAATTCTCCATCAAGCACTCTTCATCCACGTCCGCGGAATAATTTTCCCTGGAAACAGAACTGTTCACCACCACAACATCGATGATATCAACATAATAGGTGACGCTCACAAAAATCAGCATGAAAAAAACCAATAATAGGAAAATTATCATCAATCTTCTCCTTCTTTTTTTCCTGCGCCTTTTTCCTTGTTCCATTTTTCAGTAACGAAATATTTTCATAACAATCGGAAATCTCCGCTTATACAGGCCCATCTGGCATTTAAAATCTTTCCATACTATCAAGTATATATGATATAAGTTATGGTAATCCATCTCCTATATTTATTCTTATATTTCTCAGGTCAATCGTATTTATATACTAGTACGTGCAAAGAAAAAACAACAATGATCAGCTATTCGGCAAAGATCAAAAGCCACAAACTCTCGAGCTTCTTTGACCCTGAAGAAGAGGACGAAGAAGTGTCAAAAGAGTAACTTCTCATCTCCTCTGTTCACGAAATCCGGCATCAACTCTCGGTACATGCGCTCTGCAATGCCTTCACGAGAGATCCTTGCTCCATTCTCCACGCAATCAATCACTGTCCAATTCGGCAATTCCTTTGCGCACCATAAGAATGTCTGCCTGACCGCCTCCTTATACTCCTTCTTCGCAGTCTCATGCATGTCCATCACTCTCTTCGCATCATTCCGCATGGCTTCTTCCGCCACATCCAATGGAAGATCCAGATACAATACCTTGTGCGATTTTGGAAGGCCAAGCCATCCATGCTCAAATGCCTGCAGTTTCTTGATCATCCCGTGCCTCTCATCGACCGGAAGCTTGCTCACCTGATGACCAAAATTCGCCTCAACATACCTATCAAGAATGACATTATGCCCTTTCTTCAGCCAATACTGCAGCACTCCATTCGTATCATGCCGATTCATCGCGTACAAGGAAGCGAAGAACAACGGATCAACCTCGCTGATGCTTCCCTTCTCACCGCGAAGCACAGAACGGATAAGATCGCCATGAAGCGCATCATCATGCGGAAAATCAAGAGTTGCCACAGGATACCCTTCTTTCTTCAACCTTTCCACAAGCAGTTGTGCCTGTGTCTTCTTCCCAGAACCATCACCGCCGTCAATCGTAAAGATCCGTCCATTGCCTGGAAAATAGAAAAACTTCTCCACAGCTGAAGCCACATCTGCAATGGTATCATACTCCACTTGGGTGAGCAATGGATTCGAATCCTCACGGATGAGCTTTGACCTGAAATGAGGATGGTATGCCGCAAGCACCGGGATCTTTCTCACATTCAAGGCATACTCAATCTCCCTTCCCACACCGATGCTCGGCTGGGACACTTCAGCGACAAGCACATCTGCAGAAGAAAGCCATTCCATATCCCGATGAAAGACACTCGTGTTCAATCCTTTCTGCACCTGCTCCTGCTTCCATGCAGTCTCCCATGAGAGCACATCATCACGGACAATATGGCCAGTGAGCACCTCTCCATACTGGTGCAGCATGTCGCACAATTGCCGGGCAAAATGCAGATTATCCCTGCCGCCGCTTATCGATGTCGCAAAATAGATCCTCATCATCATCACCTCAGCTCCTCAAAAAGAATTCATCACGATTCCCAGGATCAGGCCTCTTTTCCATCCGCAAACCTGAAAGATACGGATCAGATTCCGTAATCAACTTTGCCGCATCAAAGGTCATCAAGCGATAATTGATATGGCCGCCAGGACGGACACGCAGATGCGACAAGTAACTTGCCTGCTTCGGATCACCATGCATCCACAAATTCACCCGATGCGCAAGCGGAAGGATGTTCTGCACAAACGCATGATCAACATCAGGACCGACAATCCTATGGACACTGTCAATGAATCTGCCCGCTGCTTCGTAGTATCTGTTCATCTCATCCACGAATCCCTGCCGCTCCTTTGAAAACACGTCAAGATCAAGATACGCAGGAATGCCGAATCCTTGGGAAAGGATGCCCTCAGCCGACTCCCTTGTCCAATCATTAGCATAAAGATTCGAAGGCAGTTGGATGAACCGTGACCAGGCGCGATGCCTGTTGAAATCGCGAAGCTCTCCAAGATACCCTTCCATCACCAGGGTCACTTCCTTCGTGCTTGCAAGCTCTGGAAGTTCCTTCACATGATTATGTGATGAAAAGATGATCCTGCTGATGTCCTCTTTCTTCTTCCTTGGCAAGGACCGAACATATTCAAAAGTCTCCTCCCAGTTCAGATGAGGCCAGACAGAAAGCACATACTGGCTCACCATCTTCTCAGCAGAACTCATGTCGCGTCCAAGATGAAATACGGCCTGTGCTATCGGAGGTCTCTTTATGCCTGCCCGCGGAATCATATCAAGGATGTCTCTTTGCAAGTACTCTTCAAGCTCTACAAGCGTGTTCCTTACAGTCATGTCTGCTTTCGTATCAAACATCAGGCTTCGCGCTTCTGCAAGGAAACCAAGCTCTGCTTCTATCTCTTGTTGAGGAGAAAGCAATGTCTCCAGTTGTACTCCGATATCTTGATAATAGGAAAGCCGCGACGCTTTCAAGCGAGAGATGAGTCGCGCAAAATCCCTTGCGCTCGTCTCAAACGCAAAGCCAGTGCCCTGGCCAAGCAGCAAGAAGTATCTTGCGCAGTCAAGGACGCGAGCGTCAAGTGATTTCTTCTCAGCGGGCGTCTGCGGCTGGAAAAACCTTTCAAAGGCAGAAGTCAATGCGTTTCGCTGTCTCTCAAAAAGCTGCAATGATAGTGACCCGAGGCCGTCGTATTCGTCTATCAATTCCCCTGATCCCTGAAGCATCTGTCCAAGCGGTTGCAGCACACTCTTGCCAAAGCGCTTCTGGTACCGCGTCGACTTCTCCTGACCAGAATTTATAACGCCATAATTGAAGATGGTCATCGGAACATGCATGGGACAATTATTGAAATGCACATCCATGCGCGCCATGTCAGCGACAGACGCATGCCCATATCCCCTGAACATCTCATCCAGTTTCTCATCAGGATTAACACCCTTCTCTCCCATCTCAACTGCAATCTCCACAGTCGAGCCAGGAGAACGGGAATGCCTTGCAGCAATCCACGCCCGATGAGCAGCCACACGCCTCTTCTCATTTGGGATGATGGAAGCAAGCTCAAGACCAGTGCCTCTATCAAGGAGCGTGATCACCTTAAGACCAGTATCCTCTGCAGCATAGGATCTCCACGCGTATATTCTGTCTTCTACAACCTGTACCAATTCCTTCTCTGGATTCACCACAAACATCCCCCCAACTCACGAATAGGAACCATGACGAACCAAAACTTTTTAAACCTTTCTTTGGTCTAACCTCTATATGATAATAGGACTATGCGGCACGTCAATTGCAGGAAGGGCCGAGGTCGCGGCATATCTCATCACCAAGGGATTCGCCTACCATTCCATCATGCTCGAGGTTGAGGAAGAGGCTAAGAAAAGAGGGCAGAACACGCCTGAAGGGAAAAGAAAGATACACGAAGACTGCACCAAGAGATACGGAAAAACAGTCTTCCTCAAGAGGATCATGGACACCATCGCCAAGGACACCATCATCGACTGCATCACCGCACGCGAAGAGCTTGCGCTGCTCAAGAAGAGGAAAGACTTCTCCCTCATCGGCGTCTACTCGCCAAACGAAGTCCGCTTCATACGCGCACGCGCGCAAGAGCTCCTCGAAGAAAGCGACACAGAAAAAAGGAAGAAAATAACAGATGAGATAGCAGAACTCTCAGAACTCATGAAGCAGATGGACGCGTCCATCGTCTACCCTTCCCCACCGGCCGCAATCATCGCGAAAGTCGAAGAGATCCTCAAGCGAAAATGACAAAAGACAACCGCCCATCATGGGATGAATACTTCATGAACATAGCACGGGCAGTCGCGCTTCGCGCAACCTGCGACCGAGGAAAAAGCGGCTGTGTCCTTGTAAAAAACAAAAGAATTCTCTCGACAGGATATGTCGGAAGCCCCATAGGCCTTCCCCACTGCGATGAGATAGGCCACTTCATGAAGACAGTCTACGACAAAGAAGGCCACGAAAGCCAGCACTGCGTCCGTACAACGCATGCGGAGATGAACGCGATCGTCCAGGCGGCACGCCACGGCATATCCATAGACGGGGCGACCATCTACTGCAAGATGGAACCCTGCCTTGACTGCGCAAAGGCGATCATCAATTCAGGGGTCAAACGCGTTGTCTGCGAGAGGAAATACCACGCAGCAGAGACCACCCGCGAGTTCTTCAAGGACGCGGGGGTCGAGCTTGTCGTGCTGAACCCTGAAGTGGAGAAGTACGAGAACCAATAAGACATGGTCACGCCCTCATGATATAGTTTCTTCTTGAAAATGTACCAATGTCCACGCATCGAAAGTTTTATTATCAAATCCCCTATTTGCCGTTAATTGATGAAGACCATTTTCAACAAGGAAACATTCTCCTGGTCACTCTACGACTTTGCCAATTCTGCCTATGTCGTCATCATCCTGAGCTTTGTCTTTCCTATCTTCTTCAAAGAAGTGCTCGTCGGTGGAAAGTATGGGGACTTTTGGTGGGGATTTGCCGTCAGCGTCTCCATCCTTGTGGGAGCGCTACTCTCACCCTTCATCGGAGCCCTGGCTGATGCGAGCAGCAGAAAAAAACAGCTCTTCATGTTCTGTGCTCTTATCGCAATTATGGGGACTGCACTGTTCTTCTTCTTGCCAAAAGGAGCATTGCTCATCATCCTTCTCCTCTTCATAACAACCAATGTATTTTTTGAGCTTGCCCAAACAATCTATGATTCCTTTCTCATCCAAGTGAGTAGTCCAAAACACCGCGGTAAAGTATCTGGTTTTGCATGGGGATTTGGCTACATTGGAGGTGTCGCAGCGTTGCTCCTCTTGCGCCCATTCTTCCAAGGAGGGTTTGACCACAACGAAATCATGTTCAGGCTCACCTTTCCTTTGACAGCGGCATTCTTCCTCCTCTTTTCCTTGCCCATGTTTTTCTTTCTTCGAAGAGCAGCTCTGCAGAAAAAAATCGTCCTCAGACAAGGGGTACGCCGCGTTCTTGCAACACTCAAACACTCCAGGCAACACTCGACTGCATTCCTCTTCCTTCTGGGAGCAATCCTCATGAATGACGCGCTCGTCACCATCTTCGTATTTCTTCCCCTCTTTGCACGACAAACCATGAACTTGACTATTGTTGAAATACTCACCATGATCATTGTCGTTCAGATCATTGCGTTCCCGGCAGCCTATTTTGGAGGGCGGCTGAGCGACCGTTTCGGACCAAAAAACATCCTTCTGGGAACAATCTTCCTTTGGGCATTTGTCATCCTTTATATTGCGACAGTCACGACAAGAGACGCCTTCTATGTTGGTGCCATCATTACCGGCCTCATCGTCGGAAGCAGCCAATCCATAATCCGGTCGTGGTACTCCCATCTTGTCCCTGCGAAGCAACAAGCAGAATTCTTTGGATTCAACGGCTTTGCCAGCAAGATTGCAGCCACCATTGGTCCTGTCCTCTTCGGCATCGTCTCCTCAGTCACAGGAAACCAAAGGCTTGCACTCCTCACACTCCTTCCCTTCTTTATCGGAGCATTCTACTTCTTTGCAAGGACGCCAGAACCAGAATGTATCTCTTTGAGCAAGAGATCAGCAACATATCATTCCTAACAAATGAAAAAAGGATGAGGATTTCCGTCTATATTTTGCACGGCTGATCGATGTACTCAACAATCTTCTCCTTGCTCGCAAGTCCCGACTTGATCCTCACCTTTGTCTTGAACTCCTTTGAGAGGAACCGAATCAGTTCCTTGTTCGCCTTGTTCTTATCCGGCGGAGCGGCGACTGCGACCTTGAGAAAACCATCACCACGCTCGAGGATCTCTGACTTATTCGCGTTTGGCTTGACAAGAATTCTCAATGTTGTCATATGAGAAAAATTTGCTCTCGTAATATAAATACTCTTCGAGAACGATATCGCCTTGCAGCCTACGGCTGCTGCCCTGGCGCTATGCGCCAGGCAAAGTCGCCGCCCAAAGGGCGGAAAAAATCAAAAAAAGTTTACAATTTCAGTTGTACGCCGACAGCATAACTTGGTCCTTCCTGCCAAGGATACCCATCGACACGAACGATGCCTGAGATGCCTTTCCCTAGGTCGATGCAGCCGGTGACTTCTCCGGAATAGTCGATGTCGCCATCTGCCGCGTCGTCCACGTTTCCCCACGCATTCAGGCCGACCCTCCCTTTTCCACCATAGAGGACGAGTCCTGCATGCGGATCAAGCTTTCCCGATTGTACGCTTTCTGTCGATGCAGGAGAAACCTGAACCTGTCCACCTGCTGGTCCTACACTGAAGTTCTTCGTCGCCATACCTCTGACGAGGTCATCTACTCCTGTCCCTGTTGTCGCTTCTCCGCCAAGACCTATACCATGGCCAACAGGCGCAGTCGCACATACTTTTCCGAAGTATGTCTCTCCATCACCCTGTGTGTCCCCATATAGGCTGATAAAGCCATATGTGTTGTCTGATCCGCGTTCGATGCGCACTTCACTTGTTTCAGTCTTAGGGTTGTATGTGCCTGAAATCTGTTGCCAGACATCTGCAAGTGCTTCTCTTGCTGCTGCGGCAGTGAGGGCCGCCGCGATTCCTATTGCGTAGATTGTTTTCATGGTAACACCTTTTTTCATATACGAATTTTATAACTACTATATCGTAGTTAAAGTATATAAATATTACCTACCCCTGAGGGGGGAGAAACAGAAAGATTTATGAAGGAAAACCGCTCACGAGACATCATGAACACAGCACTCCTCGAGGAAATAGGTCTCACCAAGGCAGAAATCAAGGTGTACCTTGCACTCCTTGAACTTGGCAGCTCCACTACTGGACCTATCGTCGAGAAGTCCGGAGCCTCAAGCTCCAAGATATATGAGATACTTGACAAGCTCATGCAAAAAGGGCTTGCTACACAAGTCATCGAAGCGCATACCAAGTACTTTGAGGCAGTCTCGCCAGAACGACTATTGGATTATCTAGAAGAGAAACAAAGAGACATCGCGAAAAAGAAAGAAGAGCTAAAAGGCATCATTCCCGAACTAAAACTCAAGTACACCCTTGCCGAGCACAAGAAAGACGCAAAGATCTTTCGAGGGATGAAAGGCATGGAGAGCGCGTTCGCTGAAGCGATAAAAGAATTAAAGCGCGGAGAAAGATACCAAGTCATCGGCGTTCCTGCGCGCTCAGAGGCAGTCAACCGGTTCTTCATCCATTTCAACAAGGAGATTGCAAAAGCAGGATTGGGAGCGAATATACTCTTCGATGAGACTGCACGAAAAGATCCGCAATCAAGAAAAGAGAATCTCCCCTCTGGTGAAATCAAGTTCCTTCCCAAAGGCAGCCTCACTCCCGCCGCGATCAACATCTTCAAGGAAAGCACCATCATCTTTCCTGCAGAAGGAGGAGACGAGCCATTGCTCATCATGATTAAGGGAAAGGATGTGGCTGATTCATTCCGGTCCCAGTTCAACATCCTCTGGAACCAGCAAGCGATTGTCATGACCGGACTTGATGGGCCACGGAAAGTCATCAACGGCATCCTCGAATCAGGAGGGAACAATGTCGCAATAGGGGTGCAACAAAAACATTATCTTGACCGAATCCCCGAGACTATGGAACACTTCTTTACCGAATACGCCACCAAAGGATACAAAGGAAGAATCCTTGTAAAAGAAGGAGACATATTAAAACTAAAAACAAAGGGGAAAACAATCATCGGACCGCCATATGGCGAAGAAATACGATACTTACCAAAAGAATTCATATCCCCGCTTGCGATCGAAGTCTATGGCAATACTGTCGGGTTAATCGATTGGACAGAGCCAATAACGACAATCATCATCGAGAAGAAAGAGATCGCGGATGGATTCATCAAATATTTTGATGCGCTCTGGAAGATCGCAAGACCCTAGCTATACTCTCTCCACGTGTACTTGCACTTTGTGCAGCGGAAAAACCGAGTCTCTGGCTCGTCGCCTGCGCGGGTCTGGATGAGCCAATAGAATGCCTTCTTGTTCTTGCACTTTGCGCATTCAGTATCAGTGATCGGAAGCGTGTTCTCCTGTTCAGGAACAACCTCGATATCCTTCTCTTTATTCAAGGTCTCTTTGATCGTCGCATCCTTCACGTCCTTCAGAGTATAGCCGCAGGAGCAGTGCAATACCTTCTTGTTCTTGTCCTTCTTCGGACGAAGGATGCTACCGCACTTCGGACAAAACATCATGCTTCTGGAAAAGAGTCCCGGCCGATTTAAAAAGTTATTGTAAATGCAAGAACTGCTCTTATCGTATTTGTTTAGCACCTTCGAAATCCTCGATGTGGCATCTTAAGGCGCTGCGTCCCCGTGGGGGCAACCCCCCGCAACGCGCTAGAGTATGAATAAAAAGGGATTTCGACCTTAGGGTGCTAAACAAATACCTCTTATCTTATGAACGGCGCCACCAGATACTCAGTAAACCATATCTTAACATACCCAAGATAAGGGATCTTAAAGACAGCCCTTCCAAGGAGCTGTGTCTCAGAGACAGCCTTCTCATTCAACAGGCCGTCATCGATCTGGTTCTTATTATGATCCCCCTTTGTCTCAAAATATATCTTCTCCTCCTGACGTACACGGATCACCCGATGGATGATGGGATACGGCTTCTTCGAATCAAACACGATCACATCACCAGTCTCAACCTTCTCTGGCTTGACGCCAAAGAGCACCATAATATCACCGCGATTAAACCCGTTCTTGAAAGGGAATTCCCGAAATTCCTTCTTCGTGATATTCCCTTGCCCATACCAGGACTCCTGGGTGCACAAGCACCTTGCCCCGCAGGTCGGCGGCCCGCAGAGTGCCTCGCTCTGCCACCACTCATCAAAAGGACCCTGGTGCTCCATGCTTCCAGACACGACAGCGACGACCGGAAAGCTCGTGCTGAAGATAAGGCCAAGACCAGGATAGATGATGAACTTGATCAGCACGAACGCAAGGATGAGATTCACAAACCAGCTCAGCACAGAATCATCATACCAGATGAAATACCACGACTTCTTCAGGAAACGCACCACCTTTTTCGCATCAGTAGGATGCTTCCACGCCAGCGTCTTCTCCTTCTTCTCCTGTTTTTTCCTTGCCCGATCCTTCATATATTCAAGATTCTCCATGCGTCTTAAAAAGCTTGCGCTTTTGACCACATGTTCGCATCATGATCCAAGAGATAAACATTTAAAAGATACAATTGATTTTGCTCTCTCATGAAATACTGCGTCAACTGCGGAAGAACCATCACCAAAGGCACCTTGTGCACATCCTGCACCAAGAGCGACAAGAAAACCAAAGAACTCTCACTTCTCATGTGCCATTGCGGAAGCGTCTTCTACCAAAATCGCTGGCAGAGAAAGAAGCTCCAAACCCTCCTTTCCCCGCTCACCAGAAAACGGATCACTGCAGCACTTCCAGAGACATGCGAGAAAAAGACGAGCGTGACAATAAAGAGCGAACACCTCGACATACTCCTCACACTCATCCCGCAGATCTGCCCCTCCTGCCAAAAGCAGAAAACCCGCTATTTCGAAGGCATCCTGCAGATCCGGACAACAAGCAGGGCGATGCTTGACAAGGCACTCCTCATCATCTCCGCAACGCTTGAAAAAAAAGACTTCTTCACCTCAAGGATAGATGAGCATAAAGACGGGCTCGACTTCTACCTCTCTGACAAGAGGAAGATGAACAACCTCGCCCACAAGCTCAAGAACACGCTCGGAGGCACAGTGTCTGAAAATCCGCAGCTCTTCTCGCGAAACAGCCAGACAAGCAGAGACATCTTCCGGCTCAATATCCTTGTCTGCCTCCCCTCATTCGACATCGGAGATATCGTCATCTACCAAGATGAAGCAGTGCTCATCACAAGCCTCTCCCCTCTCACCGGAACCATGCTCTCAACAGGCAAACGCATCAAGATCCCGCAAAAAGAAAACATCTCATCGCTGCCCCTCCATAAAACAACCATCTCCAAAACAATACCCTGCGTCGAAGCGATCCATCCTGAAACCTACCAGTCAGAACCGCTCGTGTCGCACACTGACCGCCTCTTTTTCATCGGAGAGAAAATAAAAGTCGCCATCCACAAGAACATGATCTATTTTGTCCGCTCCTCCTGATACTCGCGAAGGACCTTTGAGAAGATGTCCTTTGCCCTCACTTCCCGATCCAATTCATCCCTCCTCACAAGGACAAAAGATCCCTTCTCCATCACACGCAGCATTTTTGCCTGCACAAAAATAAACCTATCCTGGTCTCTTGGCACGCTTGGAGAGATGATGATCCTGACCTCAGACAAATATCCAAGAGAACGAGCGCCCATCACATCAGGCGCGTCAACAAAGATGATCTCAGCATCCTTACGTATCCTTCCATTCAGGGAATCAGACGACAGGTCCTTAAAACGCGGAACAACTATCCATCGCGAACCAATTCCTTCAATAAATCCCTGCCACTCCAGGATCTCCCTCTCTTTTTCAGCAAGACTCCTCTCACGAGAAGAGACACGCTTCCCAAGCGTGATGATCCTCTCTTCCTTTTCGCGAAGGATGAGATCCCTACCTTTCTTCTTGAATGCGACCGGGGCATCCAATCTCTGCAGGAGCGCCTTATTTTCCGACTGCAACAGGCGCAGACGCTCCTCCTGCACTGCCAATTCCGTCCTCAGCTCGAGAAAGCCGTCCTTCTTCCTCTCCCTCCTTTGCTTATGCAGGATGATCTTTTCCCGCGGCTCAAGCAGGCGAAGCGCCTCGTCGATATTGATCTCCTCATTCTTCAGCAAGAATTCCTTCACCTCATCCCTCAGATACTCTTTTTCCTTCATCTCAAGGACACGGTCAATCTTCATAAACAGCCTGCGGAAATGATCATGTGAAAATCGTGCGGCAGAAAGCGCGTCAAACTCATGCACATTCCCTGTCTTTTCCCGCACCAGCCTCTTCTTCTCCTCGCGCCCAAGGTCATGCGGGGGAGCAATCAGCTTGCACCCAAGCTTCCTGGAAAACCAGGCAACTGCCTCTGGCGGATCCTTCCTGTCGCAGCCGATGATGATCGGCTTACCGACAGCAATGATCTCAGAGATGATCTTCGCAGGATCATGCACGCGAAACGATGCCACATGCAAGACGTTACCCGCAAGGTCTAGGACGGCAATTGCAGCGGTCGTGCCCGGATCGATGCCGACGATAGTCCTTCTCATCATCGAAAGAATCCTTCCTGATCTTTTATATTTTCTGAAAAAACAGGCATTATCTTTTCCATCCGGGAGGAGTTAACTATTTAAACCAGGCATTATTTCTTATTTCCAGGTGATTCACATCAGCGCCGTTCCACCGCCAACCTTCATCAATCCTCTTGAATACCGAAAAAAAACTGGCGGTCCATCTCTTCGGGGGCACATCCTTCTCACCGCAGACAGGTCTGGCTACGAACTTGCAAAAAAAATACATGAACGATACAACGAATGGCTCGGAGACATCGATCCCAAGTACCAGCTCAAGTTCTTCACCCCTCTAGCAGGAACCTTCCCTGACGGCGAGATAGAGATACGCAACCACGACTCTGTCCGCGGAAGAGACGTCTTCATCGTCCAGCAGACATATGACCCAAAAGACGACATCGATGTCAATGCAAACATCATGGAATTCCTCCTATATGCAAGCTCCATCAAAAGGCACAAGGCAAAGAACATCACCGCAGTCATCCCCTACCTTCCCTACATGCGCCAGGAACGAGAGAAATTCAGCAAACACCAGCCAGTATCCGCGGGCGTGATCGCAAAATTCATGCGCACAGTCCGAGTGGACGACGTGATCACAGGACGAGTCCACTCAGAAGTCATCTCCTCCATGTATGACATGGTCAACATCTCTGTCGACGAACTCAATTTCCTCCCAGCATACGTCGACCATTATCTTCCATTCAAAGGAAAGTCAAACGTTGCCATAGTCTGCCCGGACAGGGGATCCATCGACTACAACAAGATCGTCGCAAGGAACCTTGACCTTCGCCTCATCGTCGCGCTCAAGACAAGACGGAGCTCGACAGAGATCGAGGACGTCACCATCATCGGAGACATGACCGGCATCGACACCATCATCATCATCGACGACATCATCAGTTCTGCAGGGACAGTCGAAGCCATAATAAAGAAACTGCATGACATCTCGAAGATACGAGAGGTCCATATCGCCGCAAACCACGGCGTCTTCTCAGATCTCGCACTCCCCCGCCTCGAGAACCTGCGCACGAACTACCATCTCAAGGAGCTCCTCATCACCGACTCGATAAGGCAGCCTGCAGAAGTCCTCGCATTCCCCAACCTCAAGGTGCTATCCATGGTCGACTCGCTCGCACTTGCGATCAATGTCTGCCATTACGAAGCATCGCTCAACAAGACATTCATAGACCATCTAAAGATCGATTAGGATCCGCTTCCTTCTCCCCTACCTGCCTCTTGACATCGCCCGCTATCGCAGGGCCGAGGATCGTCGCAAGCACCTTCTGGTCGGCCTTTCGGACATCGCTTAACGACTTGATGTTGCTCTTGAACATCATTCTCGCGCGCACGCGCCCGACATTCTTCAGCTTCAGGAGTGGCAATAGCTCCTCCTTCACGCCATACTGCAGCCGCACACGGATCTTCATCAACCCTGTGAGCAGATGATGAAAGCCTTGCATCCTTGCAAGCTCCTCTGTGCAATAGATGAGCCAATCCGCAAGACTGAGCTTGACATGGATCTCGCCAGGGCGAATCGAGAACTCCTCGAGCAGGAATTCCTCATCATTCTCATCACACCACTCCTCGAAAAAGAGCGCTGTCTTGAACGAGTCCATGAACTCCTCAAAATCAGGAGAGAATTCACTTGGCTCATCCTCAAGGAAGAACTTCTCCCTCTCCACATACTTCTCATTGATCGCATCATATTCAGCCATCTTCACCCGCAATCGCGGGGAGATCTCATTGCACCTTGCTATCATGAACAAGAAGGAGAACATGCCAGGCATCTTCGCAGTCGAATTCCTCAAGGATGTGATGATGAAATGCGCAGACAAGGGATCCAAGTACAATTCAGACACTCGCCTGCCAAGAGGCGTCGCAGAAAGGCCATTCTCCTGCAACCTGTCTGCAGACCGGAATTGGTCCTCTTCTTCCCTCTTGATGAATTCCCACTCCTCAAGAAGCGCAAGCATCTTCATGATGATGCGCTTGAGCTCATACAGGTCCTTGAACTGGTGCGCATAGAATGTCCTCTCGAAAAAATCCATCAGGCCCTTGGTGTCATGCACAAAGCCTGACGCGATAAGGCTGAGGATGTATGTCCGAAGGACGGGCTCGACAGCAAGCTTAGAATAGATCACCTCTGGCTTTCCTTTCAAGTACCGCTCGATGAGCTTCTCCTTTTCTCCTTGAGACTGGGCGATGGCGATCGCTTCGCCAAAATCTTCTTTACCAGGACGGCCGGCGCGCCCCGCCATCTGCTCGTATTCTAGCACTGGGATGAAATCCATCCCGGTCCTTCCGAAACGCTTGACATCACGCACAACAACGCGGAACGCCGGAAGGTCAAGGCCAAACGCGAGAGTCGGGGTGGCGCAGATGACCTTGACCTGGCCTGTCCTGAAATTGTTCTCTATCATCTCGCGCTGGCGCGAATGCAGGCCTGCATGATGGAACGCGACACCCTTCTTTGCGACCAAAGAGAGCCGCAGGCACTGCCTTGTCGGCTTTGGCAAGGTCTCTGAGATATTCTGTGCCAGATCCTTGCAGTCATCAGCATCCTTCAGCTTCTTCGCTATCTTTTCTGAGAGGGATTCTGCCGCACGCTTGGAATTCACAAAGAAGATCGCCTGCTTGCCCATCCTTATCGTGTCAAGGGCGATGTTCGTGGACGGGTCGTCAGACTCCTCTGCAATCTTCAAGGACTTCATATCTCTATGGAAGAATGAATCCAATAAAAACTTTATGCGTGATTGTCATCATTGTTGAATATTCTTTATGTTTTCCTGCAGAAAAACCCTCTGCACTGCATGGATTAACCCATCAAGAAATGGGAACACTGCGTTCTGTCAGCAGGTGTAAAAAAATGAGCCCAGCGCGATTTGAACGCGCGACCTCCCGATATCTACCTGGTGTTATCAGTTTCACCATCCTTTCTAGGATCCGGGTGCTCCAGCCAGGCTAAGCTATGGGCTCGTACCTCCCTAGGAGAAGGGAGGCATTTATAAAGTTAACCGCATCATTTTTATTTAACCTCTCATTATTTTCTCATCTCCATGCCCCGAATGCTCTCACGAATCGAAGACTACTTCCCCTATGTCAGGCATAAGCTCAAGGCGACGAGGAAGAGCCTCGGCGTCGTCCTGTACCGTCACTTCGCCGACTGGGTCTTCTCAGAAAAGACATACGAATGCCTCGACGACATGGTAAGCTATGTGCAAGCGCATCCCGACTGGAACATGGCCTTCATCGCATCCCATCGCTCAGAAACAGACTGGGCAGAAGAACCCTTCCAGTTCATCACCCATAACATCAAGACAGTCATCCAATCAGGCGCAAACCTGTATCTTGGCCCTCTCGATGAATGGCTCCGCTCGGCCGGCGGCTTCAAAGTATACCGCGAAGAGACGACAGTCCGAAGCCCGAACTGGCTGCTCGATACCCTCCTCGAATTCCTCGAAGAGAAGATAGGAGTCGAACTCAATGCAGGAATAGAGATCACAAAAGAGCTCGCAGAACAGATCTACCGGGCATACTTCGCAAAGACGCTCACCGACGGGTATAATGTCCTCATCTTCCCAGAATATTCAGAGAAACGGGACGAGGAAAAACGACGGACCATCAAATACGGCAGGAGCTACTCCGGAGAGCTCCTTCCCTTCTCAGCACTCCCCCTGCAAGTGCCATACTTCTTCCAAAAGACACATCCTGAAAAAAACCTCGTTTTCTACCCTCTTTCCATCACCTACGAGCGCGTGATCGAAGACCAGAACTTCGCCCGCCTTGAAGCATTGAAGGCACAAGGGGCATCGACCAAACGGATCTACATCGAAGACTACTGGTGGAACCTCACCTTCCGACTTCACCAGAGACCCTCACGACTTCACCTCGCCTTTGGCGAGCCCATCCCGATGAAGGAACTTCCTCTTCGAGGAGTCGCAAGCAGGAGCAAGCTCGCACCCTACCTTCGCGACGAAGTCGGCAAACTCTCCGTCCTCTATCCGACACAGCTCGTAGGACTCGCCCTCGATCCCGTCCTGGAAAATGACGGGATGAACATCACTGACCTCAAAGAACGCATGGCATATGTACGTGACCAGGCAGCAGAACTCGGCGAGCGGTATGTGCAGCACCTCCCGACAGACATGGATGAAGCTCTCGAGCAGGCACACGAGCAATTCTGGCAGCCGAATAGGCTGCCCTATTATACACGGGAGATTGCACGTCTCGACGGATCGACTGTCGCCATCCACCGTCCAGACGTGCTGATGCAGTACGCCAACCACTGCAGGCACTTGTTCTCTGAGAAACTGTCAAGAACCACTTTAGATGCAGGAAGCTGACGAGAGTGCGCATACCGATAAGTCGAACTGGTGGTTCTTGATCATGCTCAAAAATGTTCCATAACTGCGTTCGCCTTTAGGAATTATCTGCGATAACGATCTGAATGAACATTTTTGACATTTTATAAACAGCCCAAGGTTTTCCCGTCATAGGGATTTTCTTTTGTCCCCGTAGCTTAGCGGTAACGCGGCACTGGTCTCAGTGCACACGGAAGCGGGCGGGATGTTCTTGCTTTTGGCTCGAAGTCCCACGTACTGCCTTGATAAAACAAATTCTTTAAAAACACATGATGAATTCAAGATGTGTAAGTGTCCCCGTAGCTTAGCGGTAGAGCGTGCGGCTGTTAACCGCAAGGTCGCCAGTTCGATCCTGGCCGGGGACGCTCTTTTATATCTGCATGTAATTTTTTCTCAAGACCTGAGAACTTATATTCAGCGGCCCGGATTCTTTGCATGTTTTCTAATACTTACAATGTAAGTATTAAATATATATTGTAATATTTATAGATAATAACTTCACGTAATAGAAAAATATTAATACTTACAATGTAAGATTAATCTCGCTTTCCTTTGCGCCGCTCAATATTCTCTCGGACTGCCGGGCACGAAAACTTTATAAATGGATACTTACGATGTAAGAGTCAATCGACTTAAATATCCTACTTACATTGTAAGGTCAGTGGCGTGATGAGAAAAACAACAGTGCAGTTCCCTACGTACATCTTCAAAGACCGCTCCCTTGCCATCCTCGAAGCGATGGTCGACTACCTTTCTGACAAGGGCTATTCCTGCAGAGACATCGGGCGCCTTCTCAACAGGGACGAGCGCACCATCTGGACTGTCCAGTCCCGCGTACGGCATAAAAGACATGGCAGATAGCGACATCAAGAAACTGGAACATCTCAGGGATGAGACGTCACGTGTCCATCATCAGCTCCTTAGGCTCTCTGCAGAAGGGAAAATGACCGATGCAGACTTCTGGCAAAACCATAAAAAACTCTTCTCCGGGCAGACTGAAGAGGAATACTACCTGCGCATCAATTTCCGCATCCGCTCCCTGAAAACAACGTCAAACGTCCGTCCGACGAGACGCGCTTTTCCTGCACTCGTCCTCTTCTCCCTTCTTTTCCTCCTCTTTGCCTATTCCCTTTCCTTTGTCTTCGGACCGACAGGATTTGTCATACGCGAGGGATACATCACGAAGACTCTTGACATCAACACGACATACACCGGAACGACCTACATCCCGCTCACGCTCCACAATCTTCGTACCCTCACCATCACGGGCACGCTGACAGGAGAAGGAGAGATCATCCTTCATTCGGAAAACCAAAGCTACCTCGTCTATTCCTCCAACATCTCCAACGAATCATATGCGCTGGATTATTTCCCAGACATAGCATTCAATGACACCTGTGATCAGACCTGTTCTCTTCCTGACATCACAACGACCGTCCTTGAGATCAGGCTCCCTTCAAGCACGCTGCATCTCGACAAGATCACCTACACCTTTTTCATACGCAACAGGAAACCCTCAGCCCTCGCCCCAGTCCCTTCATTTTCCATGCGGAGCAACCGCACCCTCTCCTCCCTTGACTATTTCAGCGACCTCGACGAGGATGAGCTGTCCTTCACCCTTACTCCAAATCCGTACATCAGGCTTGCACATACGGGCCACGACCTCATCTTCGCTAGCACGGGGATCCCTGGCGAATACACCCTCACCCTCACCGTCAGCGACGGCACAGACAACATCACCTCCAATCCCTTTACGGTAACTGTGCTTGACAAGGAACCCTTCACCATCTCGGAATCAGCGCGGCACCCGCCCATACGCATAGGTGTCCCTGTCATCTGGGAAAAGAACATCACAGCACAAAACAGCCTCAACACGACAACAGAGAAACCAGTCACCTTCTCGCTACCCCGAGAGGCGACGAGACTTTCCATCTCCAAGATCTCAGACAACACCACCCTCAACCCTGCAATCCTCGTCGTCGAGGACAATGCTACAGACATCACCTACTCCTTCACAGACACCTTCTCTCCCGAGACCCTCACTAACTACATCCTCTCCTACGAGACGCCATCGCCGACACTGACAGAAGAGACGCTCTCTGCCTCGAAAAAAAGGATAACGATATCCTCCACCCTCCCCTATGAGAACATCATCGCACGCACCATCATCACGCCAGCGGAAAAGAGCACCATCTACCTCTACCACATCGTCAACGGAGAACGACAACCCTTCCCCATCTCAGGATATATTGATCCTGATGGCGATGGTCTGATCGACATCATCGAATGGACAGTCCCCCACCTCTCAGAACAGGTGTTCGAAGTGGACATCATCATTCTCAACGTGCAAAGCTTCCCGATGATCGGCGGCAACTGGACAGTGCTCTTCAACACCACAGGCACCGCGGACCTCTCCATCTCAGCAGTCAATGGAACAACGTACAACACGAGCCCGTCAGACCTCACGCCGGTCATGCTGCAGTGCAACTCAACAACCCTCAACTACTCTTGGATCGGCAACGACTCGATCACCTATGCCGACTATTCCTGCGACAATGCCACAGGATCATGGATCGTTCATGTCAACACCGGCGGAAGCCATCACCAAGAGTTCTCCTTCGGGAACGCGACAGTCTTTGCAGACAACTATGCCTCAGGAGCTTTCCGCCTCAATCTCAATGTTTCAGGTTCAGGGGACAACACGAGCAATGCGAGTTTCTGGGGCGAGGCTGCAAGCGACACATTTGGTTTGGCGGTTAATGGCATCGGCGATTTCAATAAGGACGGCTATGATGACTTCATGATCTGCGCACCGGCATATTCGGGCAGCAAGGGAAAGGGTTACATCGTCTTTGGAAGGCCGAGCGTCTGGAACATGGATACGAGCGCCTTTTCCACAGGCGACAACAAGACCAACGGCAGCTTCCAGGGAGAAGCGGCAAGTGACAGCGCCTGCAGCAGTTACCAAGGAGGCGTCGGAGTCGGCGATGTGAACGGCGATGGCTATGCAGACATCGTCATGACTGCAAGCGGGAGAGACAATTCTGGCGCAAACAATGGAGAGGCATACCTCATCTTCGGCAACAATTCAGGTTGGGGATACAACATCAGCCTTGCCAATGCGAACGCAAGCTACTATGGCGAACAGGGAAGCGGATCCAGCGGGCTCAATTTCGCAGCAGGTCTTGGCGATGTGAACGGCGACGGGTATGACGACTTTGCTATCGGTGACTATGCCACGAAGGCCAGCAATGCCTCTGCCGCCGGAAAGGTCTATGTCTTCTTCGGCAGGGCGGCTTCCTGGCAGACAGACCAGAACATCACCATGGCAGCAAATGCCACGTTCCTCGGCTACAACATCAGCGACAATCTCGGAGCCCGCCTCGATGGCGTCGGCGATGTGAACAATGACGGGTTTGACGACTTCCTCTTGTCGGCGTCAACCGCCAAAGTCGGGGCAAGCGTCGTCGGAAAACTCTATCTGGTCTACGGGCGGAACACCACTTGGAGCAGGGACATCAATGTGACAGGGACGAGCGACAATACCACGAACGCGAGCTTCTTTGGGCTTGCCAGCGACAATATGGGTAATCCCAAGTGGATAGGAGATGTGAACGGAGACACGCGTCCGGACCTTGGCATGAGCGCGTCCGGACGGAACAGCAGCAAAGGAGAGACCTATTTCTGGCTCGGCGGAACAGCATTCACATTAGGCATGTATCCCAATGGAAATACAGTGAACAATGTCTCCAATGTCTCTGTCTGGGGCGAAGGCGCAAATGATTATTCAGGATGGCAATTCTCTGGAGCAGGAGACATGAACAACGACGGCTATGACGATATCATCATTGGGGCATATTACCGATCGCAAGGGCCTACAAACAACGGGAAGGTCCATATTGTCTTTGGAAGGAACAGCGGATTTTCCATGAACATGACGAGCGCAAGCAATGCGAGCTTCATAGGAACGAACGCCTCAGACTATCTAGGGATAACAGTGGGGTACGCAGGCGATGTGAACGGCGACCTCTTTGATGACGTCATTGTCGGCGCGCCCTATGTGGACAGCAACGGAGCGACCAATGGCGGAGAGGCATACCTCATCTTCGGACAGGGGTCAGGAGATCCGATCCTGAACATCTCCAGCCTTACCGTGTTTTCGGACAGCAGCTACATCAATGACATCACCAACAGCACATTCTATCTTTCCAACCCCCAGAAGCTCTACATCCAGGCAACAGCAGTGGGAGGAAGCAATCTGCGCGTGGAGACAGTCATGATCCTTGCCAATTCTTCAGACCACAGCCTTCCTGTGAAGGTCAAGCTTAGGGAGACATCGACAGGTTCGAACAATTACCGCGGTTTCATCAAGGTCCGCACAGGAGCGACAAGCAAGCGCTTCAACACTGTCCAGGCGACAAACCTCTCCACGCTCTACTTCTACAACTACACCAACCAGGCAAAGTATTGGACAGTGCGTGCTGATTATCGGCAGGATCCCTGCAGCCCGAACAGCACGTGGGTGGTCACAGACACGGTAAACTGCACAGGAAAGAGCATCATCAACGCCACGTCTCTCGTCATAGGGCCGACCGGCCATCTCGTCACCAACTATACCAATGTCAACATCACGGGAAACGTCACCATCAATGCGAGCGGAAGCTGGGATGCGTTCAACAGCAAGGGATCCATATGGGTCGGTGGCAACATAACAGTAAATGGCTATGCCAACTTCACGAACGTCACCTTACGCATGAACGTCACGTGCGACGGGTGCGGAGGCATCAACGTCACCTCGACAGGGACGCTTGTCATCAATGACTCAACCAACATCACCTACGGAGAGAACGTCAACAACAACTATTTCTTTACTGTCGAACAGGGAGCAAACCTCACCATCACGAACAGCAATATCGAATTCGCAGGATGGAACGATCCTGGCACAGGGGAATTGACCCCCTCGTACGGACTCATGGTCATGACCAACAATAGTGTCTTTCGGAACGTCACCTTCCAGAACAACTATTACGACATCTTCCTCTGGTATGCCAATAATACGCTCATAGATAACTGCAGCATGACTGCTGCAAGAGGGGGATGGTCACCAGTCATCTACACCACTACAGGAAACAACTTCACGAACATGAGAGTGACAACGATCGCGGGCGCGTGGATAGACTATAGTGCCAACATGACCTTTGAGAATGTCAGCTTCAGCGGAGGAAGCGACATCGCGCTTCAATTGACTGGATCTTCAGACAATACTTTTAGGAATTTCCATGCAAGCTCCTCTGCTGATGCGCCAGTCTTTCTTCAGGTCAGCTCAAACCGCAATATCTTCCTCAACTCCACCATCAGCTCTGCGAGCGGAAGGGCAGTTGCGCTTAGTTCAAGCAACCTCACTGTCTTCTCCTCCACCATCTTCTCATCTGTAGCATCAGGCAGCCTTGCAAAAGACATCAGTTTTCCGTCGAGCCAAAAACACGTGGTTGAGGCGCGTAACAGCACCATCAACTCAACCAAGATCGACACTGGCTCAGGGAGCCGTGTCATCATCAGGTCGTTTGTCCGTGCCTATGTCGCCGACACGCAAGGCAATGCCGTCAGCGGAGTGAATGTCACGACATTGAACCTGACATCGCAAGAGGAAAACTACAGCTACACAGACATACAAGGCAATTCCGCCTTTGTAAACCTCACCCAGCTCTTTGTCAGCGGAACAACAGACACAAGGACAGACTATAACAATTACACATTCATCCTTTCCAAGAACAACTACTTTTCCGAGACAGTCTCGTATAACATCACCAATGGATCGCAATACAACGTGACGCTCTACAGCTACTGCGACTTCAATGGATCAGACATGCACGTGGTAGAGGACCTGACCTGCTGGAACAGGACAGGAAGCGCAGGCCTTATCAACATCAGCCCTGGAGTGAACCTCACCTTCATCAACGTCACGCTCAACATCACTGGAAACGTCTATATTCCGCAAAACGCTACCTTTGCCATCATCAACTCAAGCCCGGCATGGACCGCTTTCCAGGGCTCTGCCGGAAATCCGACGGCTGTTCGCGTCAGGATGCAAGGCAACATGTCAGTGAACGGCACGCTCAACATCACGAACACAGCTCTTGGGTTCAACGGCAGCTGCAACACGTGCGCAGGACTGAACATCACAGGGAACATCACCATCAACGGAAGCAAGATCACGCGCGCAGAAAGCGCGACCAACTACTTCTTCACTGTCTACTCGCCAAGCAACCTCACCATACAGAGCTCCCAGATAGAGTACTGTGGCTGGGGAGCGATGACGCCAGTCAGCGATCCGAAAGGAGGGCTCCTCATCAAATCCAACAATTCCATCATCATCAACACGACCTTCATCAACAACTCAGTCGACATACGATTCAGCATGGCAAACAACTCCTACATCGTCAACAACACATTCGAATCGCCGTCAAACGGCTACAACATGGTCCTTGGCACATCCAGCAGGTACAACAACATCACCAACAACACCTTCAACGGGACAAAGACAGGGATATATTTCTCCGGATCTGACAATAACTCCTTCACCAACAACTACATCAATGTCTCTGAAAATGGGATATACCTTGCATCATCTCACAACGAGACCATCAAGCACAATTTCATAGCGGCACTCGGGTCAGGACTGCGCTTATTCACGAGCAGCGACAACTGGATCTACGATGTCAACATCACCGACGGATCAGAATATTACGGTATCCTCATTGTTGGCCATCGCAACCTCTTCCAATATGTGAATGTGCACTGGTATTCTTCAAACTCGAGCGCGGTCACCTTCGCCAATATGGACGCGAACAACGAATTCTGGCGCTCCAGCCTCATCAATGAAGGCTATGACTCACTGACTTTCTTTCGTGGCAATGCCAACCTCTTCACAGATTGCTACTTTGAATCTGCTTCAGGACGGTATGACGTCGAAGGCACGTATACTGCTTCTGCAAGCTTCAATACCATCCTCCTCAACGCCAGTCTTACTACACGAAAGGTCCTTGGACAGCCAGGAGACAAGGTCTTTGGAAAGCACCGCTTCAATGTCAAGGTCAGCGACTATGCGGGCGTTGTCCAAGGGGCAAACGTCTCCATCATAAATGGCTCCTCAACCCTTGAGAACTGGAGCCTATCCGACGCATCAGGCCTTTCCCCCCTCCTCAACCTCAGCTCATTTTATGCAATCTTCCTCAATTCTAATCCCTCCTGGGAGTCCAACTTCACTATCTTTGTCAACAAGACAGGATACCACAACAAATCAGTCTCAGTCAACATCAGCCAAGGCTACCCCTACAACATCACCATCAACGTCCTCCCGACAGTCGCGGCCCAGGCAGCAAGCCCAAGCCCCCAAGGATATGGGAATAACGTCACCATCGGGGTGAACTTCTCAGATTCCGACGGCATAAACGACGTGTCAGCCGCAAAAGTCGAGATCGACCCGCCAGGAAGTCCTGCTGCTGAAAACTTCACCATGACTGAGATCGGCACAGTTGCCGCAACAGACAGGTTCCAGTACAACTACACCGGCTGGCACCATGGCAACTACTCCTACAAGTTCTGGATATACGACGCATCAACAGACTGGATAGACACAGCCGCGTCCACCTTCGAAGTCAATGCCAACATCACGATCAATGTGCGCACGATAAAAGACACCTACTCCCAGATGGAGGTCGTCTACCTCACCGACCCGCCAGACGAGATATTCATCCCGCCAGCAATTCCGGCATCGCGGCTGCCGGCATTGCAGGACAGCGTCGAACAACAGGCCATCGCCGAAAATGAGCCAGCCCAAAAAGCCAGAAACATGCAGCGTGGACTAGTTGATAAAAACAAGGACACAGGACCTCCCTTTATTACCAACGCGTTCGCCAACCCTCCGGACGTCTACCCTGGAGACAACATGACTATTTCTGCCGACATCATCGACCCTTACGGCATCATCTCTGCATCCGCAATCATGCCCCACGAGAAAGGAGTGGACAACATATCGCTCAAGCTCACAAAAGGGACAACGTACAACGGCACGTGGCAGGTTGTCTGGCCTGTCCACGACACGATAAAGAAAGCATACACAACCACAATAACAGCGACGAACACGCAAGGAAAGAGCGCGACGTTTCCACTTTCCTGGACAGACGTCACGTACGTCTGGATTGACCAGGATGTGGAGAATGTGTCAAGCTACAGCAGGTCAGGAGCGTTATACTGCACTAATCCTGCAAACGGATATGATGAGGGATGGGGAACAATGACAAATTCGGGATCAAATGTCTGCTATATCTTCATCAACTACACCATACCCCGCTATGTGACGAGCATAAAGGATGAACTCAAAGCAGACGGTTCCAATTACGCTGTAGTCTATGACTGTTATAACCATTCAAGTGGTGCTTGGATAAATATCGGACAGTCTACAACAGCGGAGACCATCAATATCACACCTCCTGCTGCATGCCTCAACGGCACCAACCTCTCCATGCGCTTCGTTTCCGTAGGTGATCTGGGAGAACCCGGAGGACAATTTTTCGAAGACAAGGCATGGTGGTACAAGAAGGTCGGACCGTACTATGACAACTTCATCAACGGCACCAACACGACAAACATCGGTATCATCGGAGCCGCGGACACGAGCACTGCACTCATCCTCCAGACCAACAACAACCAGAGCAAGATCGCCTGGGAATCAAACGTCACCATCAACAGCACCTGGAACTTCGACGACGTCATCACCTTCAACGACTCCTACCTCTACGTCAACACCAACTTCTACCCGAACCTGAACGCTAAGGCGACAGTCACCATCTCAAACCTCTACTATAGAGACTTCATCCTCTACAAGGACGGCAGCCTTTGCACAGACTGCCTCATCATCTCGAACACGGGGAACGGCACCATCACCTTCAATGTCAGCGGATTCTCCAACTACACCTGGGCAGAAGGAAACCAGTCCAAGATCACGAACAACGGAACGACAGCGGTGAACGTCTCCCTCCTCATCAAGATCCAATATTACAACAGCACAGACTCCATCTGGTATGACGAGGCGCTCATCGTCAACATCACCAACGTCAGCATAGCGGCAGGAGGATCAGTGAAGCTCGACGACTTCTTCAACGGGTTTGTCAACACCTCTGACGACCTCATCCACGGGTCAGGATGGTACAGGGTGAACGTGAGCCTCACGAACGCCTCATCCTTCATGCTCACCAACTACAGCACAGGAGCGATCTCTAGCGTGTACAACTTCAGCTACCTGAACAACTCAGTCCCCATTGTCCAATACGTCCAGCTGCTTCCCCCGTGGGCGCAGACCAACGATTCGCTGACGATCTACGCCAACTGCACTGATGCAGACGTCTCTGATTCAGTCACAGCGTCTTACACTTTCTACAAGAACGGCACCAACACGAGTTCAGGGACAGCATCGATCACGAAGAGCACGAATGCGACTGTCGCGACGCTCTCCGACTCTTCGACGACGAAGAGCGACATCTGGACAGCAAGCGTCAGCTGCAAGGACAGCTACAACTCATCAGCCTACACAAACTCATCCACAGTCACCATCCAGAACAGCGTGCCACAGACAAACCTTGTCCTCCTCCTCCCGACGAACCCCAACACGACCGCGTACCTCAACTGCACCTTTGCCATCGCCGACAATGACACGACAGACCGCCTGACTGTCTTCTACAGATGGTACAACAACAGCGAGCAATATTCCAACGGAACGCTCGTCTACAGCCTCACGAACAACTACACACTTCTTTCCAACGCAACCACGTCCAAAGGAGACACGTGGACCTGCTCCATCAACGCCACCGACGATATCGGTGTCAATAATTTCACCAACTCATCTTCTGTCACCATCGCAAATACCATTCCCACGGTTCCCGCTCTCGAGGTCCCGACGAGCGAGAATTTCACAGTCCATAACCGATCCACCACCTTCAACTGGTCCAACAGCACTGATATGGATGGCGACGCCATCACCTACGACATAGACATCTCCTCAGATACTGCGTGCGCAGGAGGAGGATTCACAGACACCGGCCTGACAGTATCTCAATATACCTACGCCAGCGAGCTCTGCACCCAGGACGAGACAAGCCTCCTCTACAACTGGACTGTTCGCGCCTGCGACCCGACTGGCTGCAGCGCCTGGACAACGCCATGGAACTTCTCCATCGAGCCTTGGATCGTCATCGCCTTCGCCACAGACAGCATTGACTTTGGCACGTGGCAGGTGAGCGACGAGAACACCTGGAATGATACGTCAGACAACCACCCTCCTCCCTTTGTCATAGAAAACAACGGCAATGTCTACTCCAACCTCACCAATGTCACAGCGAACGCAAGCCTCTGGAGGTCCCCGCTCGCAGGCCTTGGCACCCACTACTTCCAGATCAAGGTCGACGAGACCGCGGAATCGACATCCTTTGACTGGGGGACAAGCCAGACCACCTACATGAACCTCACTTCGACCAACCAATCCCTCATCAACAGGCTCGGCTATAATCCCCTAGCAAACAGCGCACAGCTCGACATCAACATCACGCTACCCCAGAACGAGCCGGCAGGAAACAAGACAGCGGCGATCATCCTCTGGTTCGAACAGACGCCATCGACAGCCATTCCATCCTGTGATGGATATTATGCACTAGGATACTGCTGGTACCAAGACAACACTACAGAAACAAGCTGCGACACCATCTGCCTAGACCACGGAGGCTGCGTCAATGAGAATTGGAACGATAACAATGAATGTTCTGTCTGCGCTCATTTCAATCAGGAAAATGAAGGATGCTTTGAGGATGCCTCTTCGTATACACCGCTCTTATTCAGGGACGGAGTCCCAAATGGTGTTTGTAATTATAGAGACTCAGGAACAAGCCAAGACTGTGCAAGCACAGGTCCAGATGAATTTGCCTATAGGATGTGCGCATGCGAAACGTAGAAAATGACAAGACAATGAAAAGACAAAAAATGATGGAAAGGGAATACAGGAAGTGCAGAGAAAACACCCTGCATTCCTTCGGACTCCTCTTCCTGTCTCTAATACTATTCCTGATTATTTCCTCAGAGGCGATGGCGCTCGGTATCGCCCCATCGCGAAAAGTCGTCAACTACGAGAGCGAATTCACAGTCCAGGCGACGCTCGTGAACAACGACGGACGGCAGATGACACTCTTCATCCTCCCGCAGGGAGAATTCGCACCCTATGTCCTGCTCGACAAGAACATCATCAAGATCACAGCAGAAGAAGGGGAAGTGAAGTTCACCTACACAGTCAAGGTGCCGAAGAACGCAACCACGCCCGGACAGAATCTTGTCCGTGTCGCATTCATAGAACTCCCTCCTGACTTCAAGAATCCACTCGTGACACCAGAGGGGCAAGTAGTGGATGTCGGAGAGAAGAGCGCGATCAGCGCGACCACAGCGATCGTCCAGCAGGTGGTTATCAACGTCCCCTTCCCAGATATCTATGTCGACGGCAGGCTCTACATCACCGGCGAGAGGGCAGGAGAGCCAGTCGCCTTCTCTGTCAGCCTCTTCAACAGGGGAAGCAAAGACACTGCAGTGGAAGGATATGTGCTTGTCAAAGGGCCGACAAACGAAGAGCTCGCCCACATATCCCTTGGAAAAACGACACTCTCTCCAGCCCAAGAATCACGCATCGTAGGCGCCTGGACACCAGAGCACACAGGAGAATATTACGCAGAGGCCTACATCACCTACGGAGAGCGGACATTCACCCTCAAAGAGCAATTCACCGTCGGCGCTCCCTTCATCTCCATCGACACCCTGCGGATCGGCGCATTCCGCCTCGGCACGATCGCGAAATTCGACGTCGAACTCTCCAGCAAATGGAACAAGATGTTAACAGACATCGAAGGAGAGATGACAGTACTAAACAACAAAGGAGGCATCGTCTCGTCATTTGAGACCACACGAAAGGACCTTCCCCCCTACGGCTCAGGCACTGTCACAGGATACTGGGACACCGCCGGAGTCACTGTCGGCGAATACGACGTGAACGTCAAGATCAACGCAGAAGGAAAGACAAGCCAAAAGACCTTCCCGACAGTAGTCTCCATAGACTCCATAGAAGTCAAAGAAGGACAAGCAGCGATAGGACAGGTCATCGGCACAAAGAAAGGAGGCTCGACCACAAGTCTCCTCATCATCCTCGTCATAGTCCTCATCATCCTCAACATAGGAATCCTCCTCTTCTTCAGGAAAATCAAAGGCGCCCTCGGCAAGCCTCCTTCGCCACCTCAAACCCCACGGACTCCTCCACCCCCCTCCTCAACCAGGCAAGCCCCTCCGCCTGCAACCAGGCAACCATCCTCCTCGCCTGCTTCGCGACCAGCAACTCCCACCCAACCTGCACCCCGCCCTGCACCATCCCAAACTCCCACTCCACGACAAGCAGCCCCTCCAAGTGAAACCATGGTGAACCAGTGAGAGAACACAAGAGACCGGACTATGTACTCATCCCAGATACTGTATTTAGGGATCGGTCAGTCTCAGTCATGGAATCCATGGTCAGATACCTCAAGGAAGATCGGGGATTTTCCTACCATGACATAGGAAAGCTCCTCAACAGGGACGAGAGGACTGTCTGGACAGTCTACTCCCGCTGCCAAAAGAAGGCTGTACTTACTGAAAAAGGGAAAAATATTTAAATATTGCACATCAAAAAACCAAATAGGTGTGAGCAATGGACACTATGCAATCTTCAGAATCAACTCAACAATCAACAACCCCACCACACGACATCTCGAGGCGGACGATCGTCATCCTCCTCATCCTCGTCACCCTCCTTTCTGCACTCAGCACGCTCTCAGTACTCAACGAGATCAACAAGGTCAAGCTCATGCCTACGCAGAACAACCAGGTGGCGACAGGAAAAGTACAGCTGACCATACTTGATCCAAACGCTCCGCAGACACAACCTCCAAACATCGCCACAGGCAAAGTCGTACTCGAAATAAAAGACAGGTGACACCCCATGGACATCTCCAACAAGACACTCGCAATATTCCTCGTCGCGGCAATCGTGCTCTCGCTTGGAGGAACAATGCTCTCCCTCAATTCGCTCAATAAGATAGGGCCGACGGGGATGGCATCAACACAGATAGGTCGTGTCAATCTTACTATCCTCTCAAATTCCGATATCACTCTTGGGCATCAACAGATAGAATTCGGGATAGGTGTTGTGAATACGTCTAGTGGTTGTAAATATGCCAATCTGACGCAAAACGCGACGAATGGTTTCTTTGGTAATTGTTGGGTGAACCAAGCGCAGATGCCCAACAGCGTTGTTGCGAATGAGACTAATTTTTGGTCTATCCAGAATGACGGAAACGTCAACATCACGCTCACTGCGACGAGCACACAGAAGAATTGGAGCAACTTCATCGGCAACTGCACTGTTACAGATGAACAGAACTGGTATCGCTTTGCCGCATTCAATAACGCGACAGAGTCGGGGATCTCATGCCAGGGCATGAACACGACAGGCTGGACAAACTTCACCGGAGCCCAACAAGATGTTTGCAACAGCCTCGACTATGTTGATACCCGTGATACCATCGCGGTCGTACTCAATCTCTCCATCTGTCAGTCAAACTATCCGACAGGATACAAGAACGACAACGTCACGTTCCAATCAGCAGCAGCATGAAACCTTTTCTCCTTTTTTTGATTTTCATTGCTTGCATCCCTACGATAACAGCCATGGGGATACAGGGAGTTGTCCTCAAAGACACATTATTCTTCCAGCCAGGAATGGAACGGCACTATGACCTCACCTTTTCCACCAACTCTGGGTTCACAGAGGATTATGTCCTCTATGCACATATGCTGCTTGGAGAACAATCCCCTGTCGATCTCACTTCGTATGTCACCATCGATAAATATTATGTCAAAGAAGTCCCAACAGGATCTGTCATCCCCTTCACCGTCGACCTGAAACTTCCCGAAACGATTGACGTCCCAGGCATCCATGAAATCCGCGCAGGAGCAAGGGAAACCGGCACCGTAGGTGGTGGAGGGATGGGAGCGCTTACCGCAGCTGAACTGCGCATAATCGTCATTGTCCTCTTCCCTGGCGAATATGGTGTTGGAGGATTCATCACCACCAGCGTGAATGAAAACCAGACACTCCCCTTCAAATTCACCATCAGCAACTATGGCACGTCGATCTTGCAGGCAAAAGGGCGGGTAGGAATATATAAAGAAGGAGAATCCCTTCTTCTCGGCGTCGCACGGTCAGATACTTATCAGGTCAACTCAACAGGCAGCAGGGAATTCTTTGCCTTCTTCAACACGACAGGACTAAGTCCGGGCGACTACTATGCCCTTGGCACCCTGATATGGAGCAAGAATAACGAAACCCAATACAATGCGACTTTCAGCATAGGATCCAAAAGCGCGTTCATCGTCGACTATACCAAAGAAGCATATGTAGACACGGTCAACAAGATGGAATTCATCGTCCGCTCACTTTGGAACAACAAAATCAACAACATCTATGTCGATGCCTTCCTTCTCGATAAAAATAATAAGACAATCGCATCCTTCCCTACCACGTCCAAACAGCTCAGCCCCTGGCAGACAGATACGGTCCTTGGATACCTAGACACGAAAAATGTTCCCGAGGGAAATTACACACTGCGCATGCGTCTCAATTACGACACCAGCCAAACCACATTCGAAGGCAATATCTCCATCCTTCCAAAGCCTCCGGCAGAAACACCGCAGCCCGAAGTTAAGAAAGAACACGCATCACTCCCCCGCTATGTCAGTATCATGTTCATCATCATAGGCGCACTTCTTATCATGCTCCTCATTCTCGTTTTCATCATCATAAAAAGGAGATGAACAATGAAGAAAAGACAAGCACTCCTCTTCCTTATCGCCTTTTTTTTTCTTATCTCTGCAGTCACTTCAATACTCTATGGCATATTCGCCCGGCCATTCGAGAAAATAACAATCCAAGTCAATGGTACCATATCAGGAGGCAATACATTAGGATTTAATGTTGCTACAGATGCGCTTGCCTTTGGCCACGTCCCCAGACATGCAACAGGCAAACGCTATCTTATTCTTACGAACGGGCTGTCTCAACCAATTACCGTCAAGATCTATGACACTGGCAACATCTCCCCCTACCTCACCGTCAACGAAAGCATTATCCGTCTTCCACCGCAATCCGAGCACAACATCTCCATACTCCTGACACCGACGGACTCGGCAGCAGGGTATTACGAAGGATTCATCACAGCAGCATACTACCGTCGCTTCATCTCCTGAGACACTCAACCACGACCTCGCAATGCTCTGTCTGCGGAAACAGGTCAAAGACCTTGACCGATTCCACACGGAAGACTTTCAAGAGCAGAGGCAACTCCTTTGCCAGCTGCTCAGGATTGCACGAGACATATACGAGGACTTGCGGTCTCTTCTCGACAAGCCAATCAAGCGTCTTTCTTGGCATGCCAGACCGTGGGGGGTCGACGAGGGCAAATATTTTTTCTGGAATTTGCATGCGGCCGATCTTTTCAGCATCAAAGCATATTGCTTTACCGATTCGCTTATTCTCTTTCAGATTTTCCTCTGCCAACTGCACACTTTCTTCAAAAGACTCCACAATCAGGACTTCCTCAAACAAGGGAGAAAGGCAAACACCGAACGTGCCAACGCCTCCGAAGAGATCAAGCAACGAAATTCCTTTCCGTTCATGATTCTCAAACAATCTGTAGACATGATCAACCATCTCCTTTGCCATTGCAGGATTATTCTGGAAAAAACCTTGGATACTGTGCTTGAGGACGCATCCACGCACGTCCTCTTCCAAGAAGGAGCTTCCTTTGAGCACTTCATACCTCTCACTTATGCTCACATCGGATTTCTTGCCAACGAATGCAAGGACGACATTTTCAGCGCTCGGAGAACCTGCAAACGATCTGATGCGATCCCTCTCTTCCTGTAGACGGACAAACTCCTCATTCATCACAAAAGACACTGAAGCGCTCTTTCGAAACAGGGAAGACCTGATCACTGCATACTTTAAGCATCCGGACTGCCTTCTGATATCAAATATATTCGGCGACTCTTTTACAAACCAAGAGCGGACATCTTTCAATAACTCATTTACCTGATCATTTGCAATAGGGCAGTCCTCAATATCAATGATCGTCTTCCAATCATTCCTCTTTCTTAATCCCAATCCTTTCTCATGGAAGATGAAATCCATGCGATTCCGATAACCGAACGGGCTTCCTGAGAGAATATCAACAGGACAACCTACGCCAACTCTCCTCAAGAGCGATTCAACACGCATCCTCTTCTGTTCGACCTGCGCATCATACGGCACGTGCTGGAGAGTACATCCTCCGCACCTTCCGAAATACTTGCACTTCGCGTCCATTTTCCTGAGAAAATGGTGTTTTTATTAATAATTACCGCTCCTCATCTCTGCATAATAGCAAAACTTATATATGAGTTTCCTCAAAAACCAATAAATATGGTATCCAATAAAACACTAGCCCTTCTCATCGTTGTCACTGTGCTTCTTTCTGTCTCTGCGCAGTTCATCAGCATCTCAAGGCTCGCTCAGATACAAAGGCCATCTATACCAGAAGGTACTGGAATGGTATCAACACAGACAGGTCGTGTCAACTTCACTATTTCCTCTAATTCTGATATCACTCTCGGGCATCAACAGGTGGATTTTGGCTCTGGTGTTATCAACGTGTCTAGTGGTTGTAAATATGTCAATCTGACTCAAAACGCGACGAATGGTTTCTTTGGCAATTGTTGGGTGAACCAGGCGCAGGCGCCAAACACAGTTGTCGCGAATGAGACCGCTTTTTGGTCTATCCAAAATGACGGAAACATCAACATCACGCTCACTGCGACAAGCGCACAGAAGAATTGGAGCAACTTCATCGGCAACTGCTCTGTCTCCTCAGAAGCGAATTGGTATCGCTATGCAGCATTCAATAACGCAACTGAAACAGGAGTTTCGTGCCAGGGTATGAACATGACAGGTTGGACAAATTTCACCGGAGACCAACAAGAGATTTGCACAAGCCTCGACTACCATGACACCTATGATACCATCGCAGTCGTCCTCAATCTCACCATATGCCAGTCAAACTATCCAACAGGATACAAGAACGACAACGTCACCTTCAGCGCGGCAGCAGCATAAAATATATATATGCTCTGCATTGAAGAGCTTCCATGAGGCGTGACATTCCTGTAATACTTCTTGTCTTTCTCTTTGTCTTCCATAGCGTCGTCATCACCGGCTACATCATCTATTCGACACAGAACATCATCACAGGCCAGGCGACTGTCCAGCAAGGGAAGGTCTCCCTCTGCATCAACAACGTCCCCTTCCTCAACCTTTCCTCCTGCGGCCACAACCTCACCGAAGACACAGAATACTACTGCTTTGCAAACGCCACAGACACTGACGGAGATACCCTCCTCTTCTATTCCGAATTCATCACACCGAGAAGGGTCTTCACCATGACGCCCATGGGCATCATCAGCTTCACGCCGACAAACGACGACGTCGGCAACCACACCGCCAACATCAGCGTGAACGATTCTGTCTGTCCGGGAGTCTCCCCGTCAGAGCTCTTCTCATTCGAAGTCCATAATGTGAACGACCCGCCCTACCTGAACCAGTCCATCCCTGACCAATTCCTCATCGAAAACACGCAGCTACGCACCTTCTACCTCAACAACCACTTCACAGACCCTGATGCCGACCCCCTCACCTACACAAACACCCTCACAGGCAACTTCGAGATTACCATAGCACCATCATCACAGGTCGTCATCAACCCCACGACCTGCCCTGCAGAAGACTATGTCATCTTCATCGCAAAAGACCCCTATAACCTCACTGCAGAATCAAACCTTGTCAAGCTCAACTGCTCAGTACTGCTCACTCCTGAAGAGCAGGTCGGCACTGGAGAAGGCGGCGGGGGC